>JAILRJ010000053.1:0-23302 GCA_024698285.1 Lachnospiraceae bacterium
GAGAAGGGCTCCCCTTTATAATAATGGATTTATTAAGGGCTTAAGCTTTGGTCTTGGGTCTGTTATTAAGTATCTCGAATACAACAGCCGCAAGAAGTACGACACCTTTAACGACTTTCTGCCAGTTAGGGTCGATACTCATGATCGACATACCAAGGTTGATCACACCGATAAGGGTTGCTCCGACAACCATTCCGAATACGCTTCCGGATCCGCCGTATGCACTGACACCACCGACGATACATGCGCTGATGGCATCAAGCTCGTAGTTCTGTCCCATGTATCCGTTTGACGTTGAAAGCTTTGCAAGGCTTGTCCATCCTGCTATAACCGACAGGAACTGCATGTTGAGGTATGCGAAGAAGAGAACAAGCTTGGTATCGATACCGGAAAGCCTCGTTGCTTCCATGTTACCGCCCATTGCGTAGAAATAACGTCCGAGCACGGTCTTGCTTGCGATAAAGTTATATACGAGCAGAACAACCGCAACCCATACAAGAACCATGGGTATACCGAGTGCGACCTTGTCAAGAACACCTGCGTACTTAACCGCAAAGAGCATGATTATTGCCGAAATGATAATGCAGCGTGTAACGAGTGCGCACATCGTCTCAGCCTCATAACCTTTCTTGATCTTGGTGGCTCTGCTTCTGACCTGAAGAAATACGAAGATCGCACAGCAGATGATTCCGATCGGAACGCAGGCTGCCTTGGGAATATGGCTGTTAAACAGAACCTTGAATCCCTCTATATCATTAATGGAGATCGAAGATGTTGAAGAAGCTATAGTTACTATCTTGGTACCGAGTCCGCGGAATGCAAGGAATCCGCCAAGGGTTGCGATCCAGGGGGGAATGTTCAGATAAGCTATCAGCCATCCGAGAGCAGCACCGATGATACATCCGATAATGACCATCGAGATCATGGCAACCGGAACTGAAAATCCCATGTTTACCATCATATATGCCCCGATCGCATCTACAAGACAAACCGTGGCACCGACCGACAGGTCGATGTTACCCTTTATGAGCATACACATGAACATACCCGTTGCAAGAATGAATACGTATGCGTTCTGAGTGATAAGGGCCTCAAAATTCATTGCAGAAAGTATCTGTCCTTTTGTTGTGATAGCGAAGAAAATAACAACGAGGACCAGAATGATCTGCATAGTATGTTCTTTAAAAATCTTACCTACTTTTTCCATATCTCTATCCTTCCTTTGTTATTTTTTCTCTTTCTTGGATACAACATCGAAGATAACCGCTCCGAGAAGAACCAGACCTTTGACTGCCTTCTGAAGGTTTGCATCGACACCGCAGATTGACATACCCTGGTTGATGACACCCATAAGAAGAGCTCCGATAATAACTCCGGGAACAGTTCCTATTCCGCCGTATGCGCTGGCACCACCGATAAAGCATGCACCGATTGCATCCATCTCATAACCCTGACCATATGTGGGCTGAGCACTTGCCGCTCTTGCGATCGTAAGAGTTCCGGCAAGACCGGACAGAAGTCCCATGAAGGAATATGCGAAGAAATAAACCTTTTTAACGTTGACACCGGAAAGCTGTGCAGCCTTCTTGTTACCGCCGACAGCGTACAGATCACGACCGATCGTCGTCTTCTGTGTAACATATCCGAAAGCTATGACAACAAGGAGAACCCATACAAGTGATGTGGGAATACCCTGGTATGCTGCAAGCTTGTATGTAAGATAAAATACAACAACCGAAATGATGATCATTTTAACGGCATCACCCAGAAGCGGAGGTGTCTCATAGCCGCGCTTCTTGGTATTGATCCTTCCGCTTATTGTCATAAACAAATAGATGGCAATACCGGCAAGTCCGACCAGGATACACGTTACATTAACGGGGTTTCCGAAAAGGTCCATCGTTGAACCGGGAATATAACAGTCGGCACCGCCGCCGAATGTCTTTAAGAATCCGTCCATCTTGGAAAGGTTTAAAGCCTGTCCGCCAAGGACAACGTTTGACAATCCTCTGAATGCGTACATACCTGCCAGCGTTGCGATAAAAGGTGGCACATTGACGAATGCGATCCAGAAGCCCTGCCACATTCCTATCGCGAGACCGATGAGCATCATGATAGCGAATGCAACTATGAAATTCATGTCCTTATCAAGGACAACACCACCGACCGCACCGACGAAACAAACCACCGAACCTACGGCAAGGTCGATGTTACCACCGGTCAGTATGCACAGGAGCATACCTGTTGCAAGAACAAAAACGTATGCGTTCTGTGAAAGAAGGTTGTTGATATTCTGCGGAAGCAGTATCGCCTTATTTGTCAGGATATAGAAAAGGATGATGACAAGAACAAGAACGATAGCCATTGCATATTTTTTGAATACAGCTGAAAAATTAGTCTTCGTCATTCTTACTCACCCCTTCCCGATCTCATGATACAAGCCATGATGGATTCCTGACTTGCTTCTTCCTGCTTAAGCTCTCCGACAAACTTACCTTCGTTCATGACATAGATCCTGTCACTCATACCGATGGTCTCGGGAAGTTCGGAAGAGATCATAACAACCGACTTGCCTTCCTTTACAAGATCATTGATGATACAGTAGATCTCGTACTTGGCACCGACATCAATACCACGTGTGGGCTCGTCAAGGATAAGAACATCCGGCTCAGCGAACATCCACTTTGCAAGAAGAACCTTCTGCTGATTACCACCGGACAGATTGCCGACATTCTGTTCAACTGAAGGAGTTTTGGTCCTGAGCTTGTCCTTGTACTCAACCGCAACCTGATACTCTTTATCCTTATCTATGATGCTTCTTTCACTGACAGCATCAAGATTGGCCAGAGTTGTGTTAATCTTGATAGGGTTGTTAAGAACAAGTCCGTTACCCTTACGATCCTCTGTAACGTAAGCAAGCTTTGCCTTGATGGCTTCCTTGGCGTTTTTGAGATTAACCTCTTTACCGTTAAGAGTCATTATACCGGTTATGCCCGTTCCGTAAGTCTTGCCGAATATACTCATTGCAAGCTCGGTACGTCCCGCACCCATAAGTCCGTATATACCTACGACCTCACCCTTACGAACGTTGAACGACACATTGTCAACAACCTTCTTCTCGGGATAAAGAGGATGATATACACTCCAATTCTTGACCTCAAGATTGATATCTCCGATCTGGACATCATGACGCTTCGGGAAACGGTCCGTGATCTCTCGGCCAACCATGCCTTTTATGATTCTATCTTCTGAAATCTCTGTTGTAGCCTTGTCGAGTGTTTCGATCGTAGCACCGTCACGAACAACCGTGATCTTGTCAGCAACATATGAAACCTCGTTAAGCTTATGAGATATGATTATCGATGTTAACCCGTTCTCTTTTTTGAACTTGAGAAGAAGATCAAGAAGTGCTCTTGAATCTTTCTCATTAAGAGATGATGTGGGCTCGTCAAGGATAAGAAGTTTAGCATGCTTTGCAAGCGCTTTTGCGATCTCGACAAGCTGCTGTTTACCTGTACCGAGTTCCTTGACAAGAGTTCTGGAACTGTCCGAAAGACCGACCATCTTAAGATACTTGTCAGCCTCACCGTATGTCTCGTTCCAGTCGATAGCGGCTGCTTTTCCTCTTTCGTTTCCGAGGAACATGTTCTCACCGATCGACATATACGGAATGAGTGCCAGCTCCTGATGTATGATAACGATTCCTTTTTCTTCGGAATCTTTTATCTTGTTGAATTTACATACTTCACCGTTGTAAATAATGTCCCCTTCGTATGTTCCGAACGGATAGATACCGCTCAGTACATTCATCAGGGTGGATTTCCCTGCACCGTTCTCTCCGACAAGTGCATGGATCTCGCCTTCCTCTACCTGAAGATTAACGTTATCAAGTGCCTTTACGCCGGGGAAGGTTTTGGTTATATTTTTCATTTCGAGAATAACTTTAGCCAAAATGTATCCCTCCTACAAACCCATTATTATAATTCGATACCTTACCTAATAAACAGGCGGGTTAACCCCGCCTGTCTATTAACCTAGATTACATGTAAGTTCTGATTACTGAAGATCAGCCTCTGTATAGTAACCGCTGTCGATGAGGATTTCCTTGTAGTTGTTGATGTCTGCGAATACAGGCTCGCAAAGGAATGAAGGAACAACGCCCTTACCATTGTCGTAAGTCTTTGTATCGTTAACTTCAACTGTCTCGCCGTTAAGGATCTGACCAACCATCTTAACAACCTGAGCTGCAAGAGTACGTGTATCCTTGAAGATAGACATTGACTGCTTACCATCGATCATGTTCTTAACGTTAGCTACGTCACAGTCCTGACCAGTGATGACGGGATATTTACCCTTGTAGTTAGCTGCAAGTGCGTTCTCAACACCGAGTGCTGTAGAGTCGTTTGAGCAAAGCCATACATCGAGGTCTGTTCCATCTGCATAGAAAGAAGAAAGGATGTTCTCTGCTCTTGACTGAGCGTTCTCTGTTGCCCATGACTGTGTAGCAACGCTGTCGAAATCATACTTGCCGGACTTAACAACGAGCTTACCTTCGTCGATGAAGGGCTTAAGAAGATCCATAGCGCCGTTGTAGAAGAACTTAGCATTGTTGTCACCGGGATCACCAGTTGTAACTTCCATTGTGAAAGGACCTGCTGCATTGTTGAGGTCAAGTGTGTCGATGATGTACTGTCCCTGCTTTGTACCTACCATGTAGTTATCGAATGTTGCATAGTAAGAAACTGCATCTGTTCCCATGATAAGACGGTCATAAGCGATAACAGGAATGTTAGCTGCCTTAGCTGTCTCAAGAACTGTACCGAGTGACTCACCATCGATAGAAGCGATAACGAGTACGTTGCATCCGCCGTTGATCATGTTCTCGATCTGAGAAACCTGAGTCTGAACGTCGTTTGAAGCGAACTGAAGGTCAACTTCGTAACCGGCTGCCTTAAGCTGCTCTTCCATGTTAGCACCATCCTGGTTCCATCTCTGAAGATCCTTTGTAGGCATTGCTACACCAACCTTCATGCCTGCGCCAGCGTCTGATGCGGGAGCTTCCTCAGCTGCGTCAGCTGCGGGTGCTGCATCTTCTGCGGGTGCTGCTTCCTCTGTAGCTGCGGGTGCTGCTGCGTCTGCTGCAGGAGCTGCTGCTCCACCACAACCAACAAGAAGAGAAGCTGTCATTGCTGTTGCAAGTAATACTGATAATACTTTTCTAGACATTTTTCGTCCTCCCTAGTTTATTCCCGGGTAACACCATGTCACCCGACAGTTAACACATTATCACTTCATAATCTAGAAAGACTTGTTTATTTCTTCAAAATTTTACGATGTCCCATCCGGACACAAAAAAACTAGCACAATATTGTTACAGGTAGGACAATTTTGTGCTAGTTTCTTTTTCAAACCACTGTTTTTTCCTATGGGACATTAAGGTATATCTCGTTCTTCTGGTGGTATTTCCCGGTTATTATCTCATCCATATTGGCCTTCGTCACGGCTATCGGCTCGAGCTTCTCGTAAGGTACGTCGTATGTTCCGTCGTTAAATGTATCTTTGAGTCCGAGCGGTATTCCGTTCGCCATGTCCACCGATCGCTCCGCCGCCCTGATAGCAAGCTTTTCCACCGGCTTGTAAACCGTCATGTACTGTGTTCCCTCGACTATCCTCTGACAAGCCTCAAGATCCGCATCCTGGCCGACCACACATACCTTTCCGCCGAGTCGGTGCTCGATCAGTGCTCTTATCGCATGTGCCGCCAGGTTGTCGTTACCGCACATTATCGCATCGGGCCTCTTGCCCTGATTCAGGTACTCGTCCGTTATCGTAAATCCGTTCTCCGCAACCCACCCGTCCGAGAACTTGGCATAATCGACTTTAATATTCGTTGTGGACAATATCCTCTCAAAACCTTCCTGAACCATCTGCACGTTATAATCGGTCGGTGATCCCTTTACCTGAATGATCGTCCCTTCATTGCCTATATACTTCTTGATATATTCGGCCATGAGCTCCCCGACTTTTTCATTATCGACCGACAGATACAGATCCGCATTGACATTTCTTATCGGTCTGTCATACGCAATGACCTTGATGCCTTCTTTCTTTGCATCGGTTATCGTATCTCTGAGAGCAATATCGTCTATCGCGATCACGACTATGACATCGACCTTCTTATCTATGAAGTATCTGATCTGTTTGATCTGCTCTTCGATCACACCGTTCGCATTCTGAACATTTACCTCGGCTCCGAGCTCCTGCGCTTTCGATACGAACAGATCTCTTTCTCTCGACCATCTTTCTATAAGAAGAGAATCTATCGACAGACCTATCTGTATTCTGTCGCTCTCCTCTGCCGGTTTCTCGACGGTCCCGGACGTCGTATTTCCGCATCCTGCGAAAATCACAAGCACCGCTGTTGCGGTTACCGCTGCAATAATTCTCTTAAAGACCACTTCCTGCTCTCTCCTTATATTCTGTAGGTGTCATTCCTGTTGATTTCTTGAATATCCTTGAGAAATAGTTCGGATCTGAATATCCGCAATCACTTCCGACTTCCTTTATACTCTTCTTCGGATCTTTCAGCATTTCCTTCGCACGCTCAACCCTTCTCTTCGTCAGGTATTCAATAAATCCTTCGTTCGTCTCTTCCTTGAACAGTTTGGAGAAATAATACGAACTGATGTTGAGCTTTTCGGATATCTCATTAAGCGAGATGTCCTTTGCAACATTGTTTTCAATATATTCAAGCGCCTGCTTAACAAGGTGATGCGTATGATCCGAACTTCCGGTAGTCATGTTTGCCGCGGCATTTCTCATCTTGTCGATGAACCACGCCCTGCATTCGTCCGGAGAATCCATTCCTATAATATCCGACAGATAATCCTTACGGCTCTCGAACTCATATAAATGTCCGCCGCTTCTGTACATGTCGCTTTCGGCCCGCAGAACGAACTCAAGTGATTTTAGCTTTATGCTCATAAAATCATCCGAGTACTTCCCGTTCATCCAGTCGAAAAACTTTCCGCTCTTAAGAAGACATCCGTCAACATCTCCTTCCGAGAGCTTTTCGAAAATCTCTTTTTCGAGATCGGCCGGATAGCTTTCCTCATATGATACGGCGATCGGAAGGTCATCGACATGTGCCACGCTTCCCTTTGTGGAATAAAGTGCCTTTATCGCTTCTTCATAGGATTCATGACAGCTTTTCAGTTTCTTGATCCCGCCTATTCCGATCCTGTACCTGATATCGGTGGCATTTCTCATTTCTCTGACGGCCACCCTCGACCTTTCAATAAGATCGATCCTCTCGGAATACTCCATGGAAAGATCCGCGCGGGGCACGAATATCGGTATCTTGTTGGAACTGATGGATCCGACGACCGCATCGGGGAACGCGTCCTTGAGAATATCCCTTACTTTTGCATAGTAAACGGTCTGAGCTCTTACCGCGGACCCTACCGCATTTGTCAGGTAATTTCCTTTCTGCATCTCACCGAACATGACAGCGACCATGTACCCGTAGTTAACGTCAAGTCCGAGTAGATTTCTGTAATTCTCGATATCCTCCTCGAACGAATCCTGGAATATGATACTTGATATGAATCCGTTCTCGATTATCGGAACTACCGTCTCAAGTCTTTCCTTCGTCTGAAGATCCTGTCTTCTCTTCTCCCTTCGAAGATCGAGCTCATCTATAACACGGTTAACCGCACCGACTATCGACTTTTGGTTATACGGTTTGTTCAGGTAATCAATGACTCCGAGTCCTATCGCTTCCTTTGCATAATCAAACTTGTCATATGCCGTAAGGACAATGAAGATCACGGACGGAAGTATCGCCCTTATCTCCTTCATGGCTTCGATCCCGTTTATACCCGGCATCTGGATATCCATGAATATGACATCGGGCCTGAACCTTTCCGCAACCTCGATCGCCATCCTTCCGGACTTGGCGCTTTCGATCTCGAACTGTCCTTCGAAGTTCTTCTCTATTATCATTGACAGCGAATTGATGACTATACCTTCGTCATCTGCAAGCATTATTCTGTACATTTAAACATGAAGCGGAACCTTTATGACAAACTCGGTCCCTTTCCCCTTTCCTTCACTGTATATCTCCATCACGTCTCTCTGTCCCGTGAATATCTGCAATCTCTCTATAACGTTTCCGAGTCCTATTCCGTTTGAAGCCGCATGATCCGCGGAAACCTCACCGACGGCTTCTCCCGAAAGGATCCTGTTGATCTGTTCTTTCTCCATGCCGGCTCCGTTGTCTTTGATCGACAGGAACACATATCCTCCGTCTTTATATACCTTCAGATCTATGTGACCTTCCCAGTCGATGTCTCTGATACCGTAATTGACGGCGTTCTCGACTATAGGCTGCAATATCATGCTGGGAACCCTGACTTCGGTAACCTCAGTGTCTATATCTTTGCTGTAATGGATCTCTCCCGTAAATCTGACATTCAGAATATATATATATTTATCAACAAGTGTGATCTCCTCGGCGATCGATGCATCATTATCTATCTTCTTAATGTTATACCTGAAGAAATCCGCCATGTTCTCGATGAATTCCGTCGTCTTGTCGGCACCTTCCATCATGGCAAGCTGCTCTCCCGCATTTAGCGTGTTAAACAGGAAATGCGGATTGATCTGTGCCTGAAGGGAACGAAGCTGTACTTCCTTCATCCTGTTCTCCATGACGAGCTCGTGTTCTTTGAGCTGACTCTCACGAAGCACACTGTCCTTGATCTCTCCTATGTATCTCTGGATGCTCTCGAGCATTTGCTTGAACGCTTTTGAAACGACGCTTATCTCATCTTCGCCGTCAGTTGTTTCAACATCAACGTCAAAGTTTCCCGCCGCAACCTCATTAGCCGCACGGGACAGATCAACAAGAGGAAGCGTCATGCTCTTCGTGATAAGGAACACAACAACCATGTTCACGATACCTATGAAGAAGAGAATCAGTATAGTGATTATTTCCATGTAGCGAAGCGATGACAGCAGGATGCTGTAATCGCTTGTGTTCTTTTTAAACTGCTTGTTGTTAAGAGCATATATACAGTTCTGAAGATCGGAATAAAGTTCGACCGTCTCTTCATATGATGCTTTGTATTTCTCAACGTTACGTCCGCGCTTTGCGGTTATAGTATCACCGGCAATACGGAGATAGTTTTCCGACTGATTGATTATGTTTTCCTGCATCGCATATACCGCAGTTCCCGAATTCTTAAGATCCAGGCTCGACAGACCGTTCCTGTAATTCTGATCCGCGGTATAGTAATTGTTAAGAGCGGCCGTACCTTTACTCTCCAGATACTCTCTCATCGAGTTCTGAAGAAACGTCAGATCTTCCGACAGATTGTTAAGACTTACGTTCGCGATGTATATCTCATCAACTCTTTCGATCATTGTATTGATGCTGATATACATGTAGATATTCACAACAAGTATCAGGATGATCGGGACGATGAAAGCCAGAAGCATCTTCGATCTGACCGAAGCGTTATTCCATTTTCTCTTAACGGCTTCGGTCATTGTTCTTCCCTCTTATCCGCTTTTTCCTCGATCATCGAGTGTGCTTTTGCCTGATCAACGACCTCTATTCCGACCGGAAGATACGAGTTGGTGTATCCCATGTTGTTATATTCGTACAACGCCTGAATACATGATTTTCCCATCTCGTTCGTATCGACCGATATCGTTGAGAATATAACCTGTTTGTCGACCGCATCAAGTATCGTATCGTTTGCGAAATATCCGACTATCTGGATCTGTCCGACAAGGTTGTAATCAACTACAGCCTGATAAGCACATCTCGTATATACGCTGTTTGCACACAGCATGATGTTCGGAAGGTTTTCTTTTTCAAGGAAGATATTTCTGATCTTCTCTTCCGCACTGAATATATCCTCGACATCGATCCTTGTCACGACTATCTCCGGTATGTTCTCTTCTCCCGATGTTTCGCGAAGGTGATCTTCCATGGCCATTACGATAAGATTTGACGCACCTTCCGACATATCTCCGTCCACGAGAATATCGACTTTCGTATCGGACATCTTCTCCTTTGCGACAAGTTTTTCAACCTGAAGAGCATACATCTGTCCGAGTTCATAATAGTTAAGACCGACGTAACATTGTCTGCGGGACGTCTCAACATCATTTTGCAGAACAACAACTCCAATCCCCGAATCAGCCGCCCTGTCGATGAGCTTTCTTACCCTGTCATTCGATCCGCCCGAGTATACTATTCCGTCCATCTTGGAATTGACCGCGATCCTCAGAAGTTCCTCTGCCGAATTATCCGTCCCGAGTTCCGTTTTGATATCCTCAAGATAAACATTGTATTCTTTCGACTGTTCGTTTGCGGCGGCAAACACTTCCTGCCAGAAGTCACTCTCTGAATCTTCGGCTATGAAAGCATAATGCTTATCGTAATCCATCGTGAGTTCCTGCTCGACACTCTGCATCGTCCTCGTGATGGAACTGAAGATGATACCCGTGATGACAGCAGCGACTATCATGATCACCGTTCCGATGATCATGAATGCATATGACCTGTTTGAATATTTGTTTTCAGACGTTAAGAGCCTGTTTCCGAACGGAAATAGGCTCCCTTTTTTGTTTTTTTTCATACGGTTTCGTCAAATACAAGACCTTTTGTTAAATCATCTTCATCCGATACGGATTCCGATGATTCTTTCTCATCGGTATCAATATCGTCTTCTTCCTCGTCAGGATCCTTCTCTTCTTCCGGATACTTCTCGCGGAATATCTCCATGAACTGTTTACCGGTTATGCTCTCTTCATGCAGCAGATAATCCGCCAGCTTATGAAGAAGGTCAAGGTTCTCGTTAAGGAGTCTTTTGGCCTCTTCGTAAGCATCGGACAATATCCGCATAACTTCTTCGTCAACGGCGGCCGCGGTCTCATCGGCACACTCCATTACCATCCTGCCGCTTAAGTATCTGTCTTCCATGCTCTCAAGCTTGATCAGACCAAACTTCTCCGACATACCGAATCTTGTTACCATCGCTCTTGCAAGTGATGTCGCTTTTTCTATATCATTGCTCGCACCGTTTGTCACGGACTCGAATATGATCTCCTCCGATGCGCGTCCGGCAAGTGCAGTTACTATCTGTTCATACAGTTCGTCTTTCGACTCCAGATGTTTTTCTTCCTCGGGCACATACCATGCATATCCGAGCGCACCCATTGTTCTCGGAACGATCGTGATCTTCTGAATGGGATCCGTATTCTTCTGAAGTGCCGAAGCAAGCGCATGTCCGATCTCGTGATATGCAACGATCTTGCGCTCCTTCTTCGTCATGATCCGGTCTTTCTTTTCCTTACCCATCATAACGACTTCGATAGCCTCAAGAAGATCCTTCTGATTAACAGTCTCTCTCTTACTCTTGACTGCATTGATCGCAGCCTCGTTAACCATGTTTGCAAGATCGGATCCGACGGCTCCTGCTGTTGCAAGCGCGATCTCATCAAAGTCGACCGAATCGTCAAGAAGCACGTCTTTGGAATGAACCTTGAGAGTCTCTTTTCTTCCTTTAAGATCAGGCTTATCAACAATTATACGTCTGTCGAAACGTCCGGGACGAAGAAGCGCCTTGTCGAGTATTTCCGGTCTGTTTGTTGCGGCAAGTATCATGATACCCTTTGCGCTGTCAAATCCGTCCATCTCCGAAAGCAGCTGATTGAGCGTCTGCTCACGTTCATCGTTTCCTCCGCCGTAACGGCTGTCACGTGATTTTCCGATAGCATCGATCTCATCTATGAATATGATACAAGGAGCATTCTTCTGTGCGTCCTTGAAAAGATCCCTTACTCTTGAAGCACCGACACCGACATACATCTCAACAAAATCGGATCCCGCAAGCGAGAAGAAAGGAACGTGTGCCTCACCCGCAACGGCCCTTGCAAGAAGGGTCTTACCTGTTCCGGGAGGTCCGACGAGAAGAGCACCCTTCGGAAGCTTGGCACCGATCTTAACATACTTGCCGGGATTGTGGAGGAAATCAACAACCTCCTGCAACGATTCTTTTGCCTCATCCTGGCCGGCTACATCCTTGAACGTGACACCGGTCTCTTTCTGGACATACATCTTGGCATTGCTCCTGCCGACGCCCATTATTCCGCCGCCGCCCATACGTCTCATAAAGAAACTGATTATGAGCCAGAAAATAAGTATGGGAAGAATATACGACAGAACGAACGACAGGATCATCGAAGACGAGTCCGATTCCTTCTGTTCAAATTTCACGCCCGCTGCAAGAAGCCTGTCGGGAAGCGAATCGTCATACACCGGGATCGTATAATACTTGATCGGAACATATGCGTTCTCCTGTCCCTTCGGGATAATCGTGATCTCATCCGTTCCGATGACTACACTCTCGATCTCGCCGTTTTTGACCTTGTCGATAAATGCGTCATACGTGATCTTCTGATTGGTCGCACTTGAGAAGAAAGATCTCATGTACGAAAGCATCACGAACAGCACCACCGATACGACAAGAATGATCAAAAGCGTCTGCTGATTATGTTTTTTATTCTTATTATTGTTGTTATTTCCCTGGTTGTTTTCCTGATTTTCCATAAATACTCCGTGTAACGTGTTGTTTTTCTGTTAAATACGCTCGGTTTATTATATTTGCAAACACGCACAAAATCAACATTTAGGTGTGAATTTTCTGTGTTCTTCCGCTAATTATGGTATAATAACCGAAATATTGTTTTCGGAGACATTTTATGGTTCTTCCATCGTATTCGTTTATCTTCATATTTCTGCCGATAGTGATGATCCTGTATTGGATCGCGAACAGCCGCGGTCTGTATACACCCGGCAAGATCATACTTCTTGCCTCTTCACTCTTTTTTTATGCCCTTCTTACCCCCGGTATCAAAGGGCTTGTTGCGCTTCTTATATCGGTAGTCATATCATATGCGATCGCAACGTTTTGCCTTTCAAAAGATTTCTCCGAACCCGTGCGAAAGCTTTTCCTCGCATCCGGTGTGATACTTAATATCGCGTTTCTCATTTACTGCAAATATCTGTCATACATAGACGAACTTCTCGGACAGGCGGGTGCCGGAAACTTCTCGTTCCGCGCGATAGTCGTTCCCGTCGGCATCAGCTATTTCACATTCTCTCAGATAGCATACCTTGTCGACACATACAGGGACCGAACCATCAGATATTCCCTTCTTGATTATTCACTGTTCGTAAGCTTCTTCCCGAAGATCTCTGTCGGACCGATAGCACTTACGACCGAAATGATCCCCCAGTTTAACGAAGAACTTCGCAAGAAGATCGACTGGGATAACATGGCAAAAGGTCTGTATCGCTTCACGCTCGGTCTTTCCAAGAAGCTTCTTCTTGCCGACAATCTCGGAAAGATCGTCGATATCGGATATGCCAATATTCCCAATCTCGGATCGGGAAATGCGATACTCGTTATCTTATCGTATACGCTTCAGATATACTTTGATTTTTCCGGATACTGCGATATCGCATCGGGTATGTGTCTGATGCTCGGCCTCGATCTGTGTGAGAACTTCGACGGTCCGTATCACAGTCTTTCGATATATGAATTCTGGAAGAGATGGCATATATCCCTTACAAGATTTTTCCGAAATTACCTGTACATCCCGATGGGAGGAAACAGAAAAGGCAAATTCCGCACGTATTTCAACAATCTGTTCATCTTCCTCGTAAGCGGTCTGTGGCACGGCGCGGCTACACACTTCGTACTGTGGGGCGGAATCCACGGAGTCGGGATCATAATCAGCAAACTGATATCACCCGTCGCAAAACGCGCGCCGAAAATCATACGCTGGGCGTTGACATTTACCTTCGTCAGTCTCGCATGGGTATTTTTCCGTGCAGATGATACTACAGTTGCAATATCGATGTTCGAGCAGCTCTTTACGGTCGGATTCACACCGCTTAACAGCGCACTGATCAGCGCCTGCATTCCTACCGAATGCCAGCTCCTGCAGTGGCTGATCTTAAAGGTTGCTCCCGATTTCACATACTACAGCGGATGTGCGATTTGGATCGCTCTTGTCGGGATCGCGCTTTACTTTGCTGCCTTTTCCAAGACGATGAAGGAAAGATGCGAAGCATTTGCAGCATCCAAAAAGAAGATCGCAGTCACCGTGATATTGTTTACATGGTCGGTGCTGTCACTGTCCGAAGTTGCCGAATTCATATATGTTAATTTCTGATCGATAACATGACAAACAAACAGTTCTTTACAAAGACAATCGCATATACGGTTATCGTGCTCGTAATCATCGCGATCATCAATATAGTGATCGATCCGTTCGTCCACTATCACAAACCGTGGTTTGGTCTTGCCGCAGTCGAGACCGAGGAGCGCGGGCAGCAGATCGGTGTCGCAAAGCACATGGATTACGACACCGCTATCGTCGGTTCATCGATGAGCGAAAACTTCGAGGCCGGATGGTTTGATGACGGCGTCCTCGGCGAGCATACGGTTAAACTGTCGATGCAGGGTGCGCATTTTGACGACTATTCAAGACTGCTCAACGTAGCACTTTCAAAACCGACAACAAAACGCGTGATCATCTCGCTCGACAATTACCTGATACTTCACAATCCCGCCGAGCACCCGACGACGATACCGGATTATCTCGAAAACGATGACATCTCGGACGACATAGACTACCTGTGGAACAAATCGCTTTCGTTTGTTTTCATTCCGCAGTTTATCATCAATAACATTACAGAGGGATTTTCGCCGGATACGGCGTACTCATGGGCCGGCAGATACACGTTCGATAAATACGTTGCACGTGCGACCTATCTTCCGTTCAGGTTGATGGCACAGCAGGATGAGGAACGGTTTGATGCATACTATGAATTCGCCGGGGATTTTCTTGACGGTATTATTCCTTACGTAGAGGCCCGTCCTGATGTGGAATTCATTTTCTTCTCACCGCCTTATTCGATCATGTATTGGGATGATTGTATACTGCGCGGAAGACTGACTGCGGAGATATGCGCACTGAACGAAGTGTACAGCACTCTTCTTAATCATGACAACGTGCGGCTGTTCTATTTCCAGGATAACTGGGATATCATAACCAATCTGGATAATTACAAAGACTACTCCCATTACAGCAAGGATATCAGTCATTACATCTATGAATGTATGCGTGACGGGAAAAACGAAGTGACACAGGAATCGTCTTTTGACAGGCTGTTAAAGTTCTCCGAAGACGTAGCCGACTACGATCACGAATCGACATTTCACTAATAAAAGTGGCAGGACTCTCAGTCCTGCCACAAATATTTAGGGTATACACCCGCTTCCTTGAGCGAGCATATCTGCTCCCTTACATATTCTTTATCTTCCCTGTATGTTACCCCGAACCATCTGTCCGATGAGTCCAATACGGTAACGGTCGCCCTTTTGGATTTGATCATGTCATCAACCACAAACGGCAGAAAGCACTCCGCTTTTTCGACATTCTTCGGAAGTTCTTCTTTGTAGAACTTCACAAATGCCTTATCAAGCTCTTCGAGAAAATCAGCCGTAAAACCCCATATGTTCATGCTCGTGACACTGTCCTCGGAAATCGGTATATAATCGATATCGTTATCCGTGTATGCCGCACCGTCATCCGTTTTGATTATTTTGGTACGCTCAACTATATCGACAAGTTCACCTTTGTCATTGACCGAACATATCCCGCGGCTGACAGATCCGTTCATCGTCAATGTGTTGCCGAGTTTGAATCCTACCATGCAATACTTGCCGCGCGAATCTCCCGATCCTTCAAGATGATCGTATATTTTCCGAAATGCTTCGGGTCCGTAATAATCGTCAGCATTGATCACGGCAAACGGTCCGTTTACGACTCCCCTGACACTTCTGACCGCATGTGCGGTTCCGTACGGTTTCTTACGCTCCGGGTACACGCTTTCGCCTTCGGGGATATCGGTCAGTTCCTGGAACACATACTCCACTTCGATCTGTTTTGATACCTTGTCGCCTATCGACTCTTTGAATATCTCAAGATTCTCTTTCTTGATAATGAATATGACCTTTCCAAATCCCGCGCGCTTGGCATCGAATATCGAAAAATCTATGATCTTATCATTCTCGTCATCAACGGTATCTATCTGTTTAAGCCCGCCGTAGCGGCTTCCCATGCCCGCTGCCATTATCACAAGTACAGGTTTGTCCATTATCATTTCTCCTTCTTCTTGACTGTTCTGACGGGTTCGCTCGTAACATCTATTCCGAGTCTTTTGAACGTGCGTATATCAGCCGGCGAGAGCATTACCGACGTGTGTGCCTGCAAACCCTTGAGCTTCGGTATCTGTGCAAGAGACACTTTTGCGTTCTCGTCGGAGATCGATGCGATCGACAAAGCTATGAGTACTTCGTCCGTATGAAGTCGCGGATTCTTTCCTCCGAGATATTTGACCTTCAACTGCGCGATAGGTTCTATCGCTTCTGGAGATATCAGATGTGTATCATGATCGACCCCTCCGAGGAACTTGAGCGCATTCAGAAGAAGTGCTGCCGAAGCCCCGAGCAGATCCGTCGTTTTACTTGTTATAATCTCGCCGCTTTCAAGTTCTATCGCCGCCGTCGGAACACCGAGCTTCTCCGCTCTCGCGTTTGCGGCCACGGTAACCTTTCTGTCGTCGGTCGTTATCCCGGCCTGCTTCATCAGAAATTCTATCTTGAGAACTTCGCTCTCGTTCGCTTTTTCTTCCACGACCCTTCCGAGTGTCGTGTAATATCTTCTGATTATCTCCTGCTTTGATGCCTCGCAGCATACCTCATCGTCGATTATGCAGTTGCCGGCCATGTTTACACCCATATCCGTAGGAGACTTATACGGACTCGTACCGTATATCTCCTCGAACATAGCGTTAAGAACAGGGAATATCTCTATGTCTCTGTTGTAATTGACCGTTGTCTCACCGTATGCCTCCAAGTGGAACGGATCGATCATGTTCACATCGTCAAGATCCGCCGTTGCCGCCTCATAAGCAAGATTGATCGGATGTTTGAGCGGTATGTTCCATATCGGGAATGTCTCAAACTTGGCATATGCCGCCTTGATACCGCGTTTGTTCTCATGGTAAAGCTGAGAGAGACACGTTGCCATCTTTCCGCTTCCGGGTCCGGGTGCGGTAACGACAACGAGAGGTCTTGTCGTCTTGATGTAATCATTCTTGCCGAATCCTTCATCGCTGACGATCAGCGGAATGTTCGACGGATATCCTTCTATGAAATAGTGCATATACACGTTTATGTTTCTGCGTGTCATGCGTTCCTTAAACTTCTTCGCCGCTTCCTGTCCGGTAAAATGTGTAACGACAACAGACGAAACATACAGACCTTTGTCCTCGAACAGCTGCTTTAATCTCAGAACGTCCTCATCGTATGTGATCCCGATATCGCCTCTGACCTTCTTGCGGTCTATATCCTTTGCGGAAATGACTATGACTATCTCCGCCTGATCCGACAGCTGCATCAGCATCCTAAGCTTACTGTCCGGTTCGAATCCCGGAAGAACTCTTGATGCATGATAATCATCATAAAGCTTTCCGCCGAATTCCAGATAAAGCTTGTCGCCGAATTCGCCTATCCTCTCGCGGATATGCTCCGACTGCATTTTCAGGTACTTTTCGTTGTCAAAACCCACTCTCATTCTGCTTTTCTCCTTAAATTATGTCGCTCGGCAACTGAATCGCTTCGCGATGAAGCCTCGCGGTGCAGTCAGGTTCTTCCCATCTTCGATGGGTCCCTCCTATCTGCATTATTCACATTCTCTTATCTTTTTCCGCAGCGGAAGCACCATGTTCGGAACCACCGACAATGCGTCTATTCCGAGATCAATATAATCCTGCGTATGCGACAGATCTGCGGCAGCCTCGCCGCATATATCCACCGTGATACCAGCCTTATGTGCATTTTCCACCGTGATCTCTATCATCTTGTACACGGCCGGATGCATCGTATTGAAATACGTCTCCAGTTTCGGATTCTGTCTGTCTATCGCAAGCGTGTACTGCGTCAGATCATTGGTTCCTATGCTGAAGAAATCAACGTGCTTTGCAAGCTTATCGCTTATCATGACGGCTGCGGGTGTCTCTATCATAATTCCGAGCCGAATTTCCTTCCTGTATTCTATGTTCTTCGCATCAAGTTCGTCCGTGACTTCCTTGATGATCTTCTTTATCTTAATAACCTCGTCTACGGAGATGATGAGCGGGAACAGAATATCAAGATTTCCGTAAACCGATGCACGGTACAGCGCCCGAAGCTGTGTCTTAAAGAGTTCCGGCTGCGCAAGCGATATCCTTATGGCACGGTATCCGAGCGCCGGATTGTCTTCTTTCTCGGGGCGAAAATATGATGCCTGTTTGTCAGTTCCGAGGTCGAGCGTTCTGATAATGACTTTTCTTCCGCGCATCTTCTCGAGCACTTCCTTATAGATATGGAACTGATCTTCCTCGGAAGGATATGTCTGCGATTCCATGTAGATGAACTCGCTCCTGAAGAGTCCTATCCCTCCCGCATCATATAAGAGTGCGGTCTCAACTCCTTCGGCGCTTCCTATGTTCGCATATACATTTATGTATTTGCCGCTCTTGGTGGCATTGTTCTTTCCTTTTAATAGAAGGAGCATCTTCTGCTGTTCCTCATACTCCTTCTGTTTTCTCTTCATCCTCTCAAGCGTACGCTTGTCGGGATCTATTATGAGTTCTCCTTTTATTCCGTTTATAATCGCACTTCTTCCGTCATATATTGACAGCATCTCCTGTCCGAGACCTATGACCGACGGCAATCCCATCGTTCCCGCAAGTATAGATGCATGGCTGACCGGAGACCCGAACATCGTGGCAAACCCCAGAACGTTCTCACGGCTGAACTGTACTATATCACCTGCGTTAAAATCATCCGATGCGAATATGCACGGCTCCCCGGGATCCGTCATCTCCGTCTCACTGCCGCAAAGTATCCTGAGAAGTCTTTCCGAGACATCTCTTACATCCGCGACATGACTTTGCATGTATTTGTCTTCTATCGAAGAAAATATCCTCGAGAATTCATCCGATGCGAGAGCGACCGCATAAGCGGCATTATAATGATTGTCCCTGATCTGCTTTTCAACGTAATCTCTATACTGATTGTCTTCGAGGAGCATTTCCTGCGCCACGAATATCGAAGCGTTGACCTCGCCCAGATATTCAACCGATGATTCATACAGATCCTCAAGCTGCTGTGTCGCCTTTTTGCGGGCATCGTTAAAGAGGTTTATCTGGCCTTCGGTATCCTCGACCGTTGCCCTTGATATATGCTTGTCGGGATGCATGTATACGAACAGTTTTCCTATCGCGATCCCGGACACAACTTTTGTGCCTTTTAATATGACCATCGATCCCTCCGGGGTAAACTTGGAACTTTACTCTACCAATTCTACCATATTTTGTAGTATAATTCTTTTGTTTTATAAATATTGTGTTTTCCCGAAAGGAATTGACATGACCGATTCACAGAAAATGCTCAGAAAACTCATTGTTTCTGCCATCCTGACACTGATTCCCGTATACCTTTCAATGGGAAACGTATATTTTGATCTTCCGATACCCGACTTTATCAGAAGCAGTCAGATACTGACGTTTCTGTTTATGCTGATTCCGACACTCCTTGTCATTCTTATAAATATCCGTTATTTCATAAGCGGTTATGCATCCCTCTTTAAGCTTAAACCCAACATGGATACGCTCGTTGCTCTCGGAGCCACGGCTTCCTTTGTATACAGCGTTGTTTTGTCCGTCGTGAATATGATCTATTATTCAAGTCCCGACGAGTACATCGGAGAATCCGAACTCTACTTCGGAACTACCACCATAATCCTGACTTTCATACTTGCGGGAAAATACCTTGAAGAAGTAGCCCGGGGAAGAACATCGGATGCTATACGCGATCTTGCCGATATGACCCCGAAGACCGCACTGTTACTAATTCGCGGTCAGGAAAAAGAGGTTCCGGTTGAGGAAGTCAAAGTCGGCGATATCTTCATCCTGAAACCGGGTATGTGCGTTCCGGTTGACGGTGTGATCGAATCCGGAACAAGTGCGGTAAACGAAGCTTCTCTTACCGGTGAATCCATGCCCGTTGACAAGGAACCCGGGATGACTGTATCGACATCAACCATCAATCTCTCCGGCTTCCTTACATGCCGTGCCACAAACGTCGGCGAAGACACATCCTTCTCAAGGATCGTTAAGATGGTCACGGATGCATCTTCCGGAAAAGCACCCATAACAAACGCAGCCGACAGGATCTCATCGATATTCATTCCGTTTGTGATAATACTCGCGATCGCTACATTTGCCACTTGGATGGTCGCGGGATACGGCATGGGATTTTCGCTCTCAAGAGCGATCTCGGTTCTTATCGTGAGTTGTCCGTGTGCTCTCGGACTGGCAGGTCCGGTTGCTCTTATGGTCGGAAACAGTGTCGGAGCCAGAAACGGTATTCTCTACAAAACGGCTCAGGCGCTTGAAAACACCGGAAGAACTCAGATAGTTGTAGTTGATAAAACAGGTACGTTAACGACCGGCAGTCCCAAGGTCACCGATATATTAAGTACCGAGAATGACATTGAACACAGGGATCTTCTGCTGTCAATCGCATATGCGCTCGAATCAAAGAGTGAACATCCTCTGGCTAAAGCGATCTGCTCGTTTGCCGAGAAGAGATTCGTTCCCGTTATGGAAACGGAGAACTTCGAAGCCATTCCCGGAAAAGGTATTAAAGCAGACCTTCTTGTCGGAGGAAGACTTCGCACGGTTTATGCCGGAAACGAATCTTTCATAGGAAGCTCTCTTCTCGGAGAACGCGGTGACGGTGAGGCTCCGGAATTCGACACCGATTTTTCCGCAAGGATCAACAGGATCGTTGCGGAAGGTAAGACGCCGACCATCTTCGCATCCGATTCCGGAATGCTCGGCGTTATCGCAGTTGCGGATGAAATAAGAGAAGGCACCGAAGAAGCCATTGAAGCACTTCATAAAGAAGACATCCATGTATGCATGGTCACAGGTGACAGACTTGCGACTTCCGAGGCTGTCGGTGCACAGGTCGGGATCGAACCCGATGAAGTCATCTCCGATGTCCTTCCAGAAGAGAAGGCTAACATAGTGGCCAAGCTCAAAGAGACCGGAAGGGTAGCAATGATCGGTGACGGTGTCAATGACGCTCCGGCCCTTACCGTAGCGGATATCGGAATCGCTATAGGTGCGGGTACCGACGTCGCGATAGATGCGGCGGACGTTGTTCTTGTGCAGGATACACTTATAACCGCCGTAGACACCATAAGACTTTCAAGAGAGACCCTCCGTATCATCCACCAGAATCTTTTCTGGGCATTCGGATATAACATAATCGGAATACCGCTTGCTGCGGGGTGTTACTACAAAGCGTTCGGTTGGCTTCTCAATCCGATGTTCTGTGCGGCAGCCATGAGCATATCAAGTATTTTTGTAATCACAAACGCACTTCGCCTGTTCTTCTTCAAAAAAACAGAATTATGTTATAATGAAGACGATGAAGAATTTGATGAAATCTCTGAAGAGCCTTTGCAGGAGGATGGGGAGGAAGATCCTTCGTAGCCTGCGAAAGCTTAACCGAAATGAAATCATCGTTATCTCAACAATAGTGGTCGGTGTTATTTTAACGATCACCATTGTTTTGGTGTTGCGAAATACCGGGAAGGGACCGAAGGAAGTTTCTTCTCTGGATATATCCGTGCAGGAAGACGATGACCCCGGGCAGAGCGAAGATCAGACCTCGGAGGAAATAACTCTTACGGAAACCGCGTCCGCCGAGACCAAGGTGGAAAGTACCGAAGAGACGACCATACTTGTCACTAAAGAGAATGCGCAGAAAGGTTATATGAACAGATGCGTGTTCCTCGGTGATTCAAGAACCGTGGCCATGGTAAATTACGGCCTGATCAACGATGACTCGGCGCTTGCTCAGATAGGAATCTCACATCCTTCGTTTGCCGGCAACACGTTTATCAACAATGCCGGAAAACAGTACACGCTGAAAACATATCTCGCATCCCACCAGGCACCTGTTATATACATCGCACTCGGCGTCAACGGTATCAACGATCCGAGTGAGGATCACTACAAGAAAACTTTTGTCCAGCTCATCGACAGTGTGATGGAGCAGGCTCCCAATTCAAACATAGTCCTGATGTCAATCGGTCCTGTCAATGACAACGGTATGTACAAGAAGACCGTTCAGAATTCATGGATCGTCAAATACAATGATTTTCTCCTTAATACCGCAAAGGAAAAGCATATATTCTATCTTGATATCTCCGAAGTTCTTACAGGTTCGGACGGACAGGTTCGTCCCGAGTATAACGGCGGCGACGGACTGCATTATTCAGGCAGCGGATGTCAGGCAATATTCGATTATATTGTCAGCCACCCCGTACCCGGCATATCCGATGAGGGTGAGTACAATGTCAAGTACATCAAACCCAATCCGAACAACACAAAAGTTACAATGGATGATGGCTCCGGAATCGATGAATCGAAGCTTCAGGAACTCATGAACATGATGATGGAGGAAACGCCGACACCTACGGCTACTCCTGCGCCCACACAGGCTACACCTTCTCCCGAAGAGTTAAAGAGGCAGGAAGAAGAGCGCAAGAAGAAAGAAGAAGAGGAAGCAAAAAAGGCTTTAGAGGAAGAAGAGGAACGTAAAAAGAAAAAGAAACAGCAAGAAGAAGAGGAAGAACGCAGAAGACGGCAAGAACAACAGCAACAGCAACAACAAGAACAACAGCAACAAGAACAGCAACAACAAGAACAGCAACAACAAGAACAGCAACAGCAAGAACAGCAGCAACAAGAACAGCAGCAACAAGAACAGCAACAACAAGAACAGCAGCAACAAGAACAGCAACAGCAAGAACAGCAGCAACAAGAACAGCAACAGCAAGAACAGCAGCAACAAGAACAGCAACAACAAGAACAGCAACAACAAGAACAGCAGCAGCAAGAACAGCAGGAACCTACTAATCCAGGTACAGATAACTCCTCCGGGGATGGAGAGAGTGTCAAGATAAGTGTGTAAGTTTTTTATCATAATCGGCGACCATTACGGCCGCCGGTTATTTTTATGCCTCTAAAATGATTCATATTTCAGGATCCTCTTTTGTATCTTATCATCGGTGGAGAGCTGGTTCCGGA
>JAILRJ010000069.1:0-13301 GCA_024698285.1 Lachnospiraceae bacterium
AGCGGTGCAAGGGAAATGTTTGCAAAGGAAGGCTTTGACGGGTTCATCGCCAAGCCTATAGATACAGCGGAATTCGAACGCGTCATGAAACGTGTCCTGCCTGTGGATATGATCCACTATGAAGGGAGGGCGCGGTAATGAGAATAAAAGAGTATATCAAAAGAATAAAGGAATATACATATGATTCGTCGATCAGTCTCAAGGACAGGTCGTTTGTTATATTTTCATTTGTCCTCATCGGGGAATTGCTGTTCGGAGCCATTCCTTCGGGCATTATCATGCATGAGCCGCTCTCATCGACATTGTCAACGCTGCTCGGAGCGATAGTATTCAGTATATATGTTGCTTCTGCGATCAGAAGGAAAAAGATTGCCCGGGCCAAGATCGTTGTAACGATAATACTCGTATTTATTTTCCTGCCGCTGATGTTCTTCACAAACGGCGGTGTGTACAGCGGTGTGCCGGTATCCCTTCTTCTGGGCGGTCTGTATATCAACATGATACTGGATGGAAAACTTCAGATCATCATGAACATTCTGTATTCGGCGGCAATGATAGTCTGCTGGATGATCGGTTACTATAATCCCGAACTCATAATCGAATATGACCGCAAAGGCGCGTTCATCGACTCGATATTGGGTCTTCTTATAGTAAATGCTGTGGTCTTTGTTCTGCTGTCGTTCCATACAAAGCTGTACGAAAAAGAAAACCGTATTGCCGGCGAGAAGACGAAGGAACTTGAGGAAATGAACAAGGCACAGAACCGCTTCTTCTCGAGTATGAGCCATGAGATACGTACACCGATCAATACCGTCCTCGGAATGAATGAGATAATTCTCCGCCAGGAAGACGCGTCCGAAGAGATCCGCAAGGATGCCAGAAACATACAGGGCGCGGGAAAAATGCTGCTGGCGCTTATTAACGATATACTTGATGTCAGCAAGATCGAGGCGGGCAAGATGGATATCGTTCCGGTCAATTACAGCGTATCGTCGCTCCTTTCCGAGATCGTGAACATGATCTGGCTCAAAGCAGAGGAAAAGGGACTTAAGTTTAACGTGGATATCGATCCTGATGTTCCGGAAACACTCTTCGGAGATGAGGTAAGGATCAAGCAGATACTTATCAATCTTCTCAACAATGCCGTAAAGTATACCCCTGAAGGATCCGTGTCCCTTCACATGGAATGTGAGTTTCCCGATTCCGGCGAAGCGCTTCTCGTGATACAGATCAGCGATACGGGAATGGGTATCAAACCCGAGGCTCTTCCGCATCTGTTTGATACGTTCCAGCGTGTCGATGAAGAGAAGAACCGTTATATCGAAGGAACCGGTCTGGGTCTTTCCATTGTTAAACAGCTCGTGGAACTGATGGGCGGAGAGATTTCGGTCAACAGTGTTTATTCTCAGGGATCAACGTTCATGGTAACGCTGAAGCAGGGTGTCTCATCGGACAAGATAATAGGTGATCTGAGCATAACGGGTAACGGAGGCATGTCGAATACGGAGAAGTTCGAACACAGCTTCCATGCGCCGGATGCGCGGATCCTTATAGTGGACGATAATGAAATGAATCTTCAGGTGGAGAAGAAACTTCTTGCCGGAACCGATATGACCATAGATCTGGCTCTGTCCGGTCAGGATGCTCTTTCGCTTACATTGCAGAATCGGTATGATGTCATTTTCATGGATCATCTGATGCCTGAGATGGATGGGATAGACTGCTACGAGAAGATACGGACCCAAAAGGGAGGCATGAACGTTAATGCCCCGATAATAGTTCTTACCGCAAACGCAGGCGGAGAAAACATCGAGCTTTATAACAACACCGGATTTGACGGTTATCTTGTCAAGCCCGTATCGGGATCGCAACTTGAGGAAATGCTTCTGATGCATCTTCCTTCGGAGAAAATCATAGGAACCAAAACGAGCGAGATGACAGGGTCTGCGCTCAACACGGCAAGCAGATATTCAAGAAAGAAACCCGTGCTCGTCGCCACAAGTACAATGATCGATCTTCCCCAGCATGTCCTGAGGGATCTCAATGTCAGTGTCATACCGTATACGGTCACGACCGATGAAGGCGTTTTCTATGATACCGTTGATATAGACTCCGAAGAACTGGTGCGTTACATGAAGGATGAGACGAAGGGGGTAACATCCGATCCGCCGACGGAGGATGATCTTGTTGCGTTCTTCTCGTCGGAACTCAAGAAAGCCCATCATCTTATCTATATCACGCTTACAACCGGAAGCAGCAGAGAATACGGACGTGCCGTTAAAGCGGCAAAGACTTTTGACAACGTAACGGTCATCAATTCGGAGACCCTCTCAAGCGGTACCGGTATACTCGTTATGATCGCCGCAAGACTTGCTCAGCAGAACCTTCCCGTTGAGAAGATCAAGGCGGAACTCGAAGAAGCGAAACAGCTGATCAGGTGCAGTTTTGTCATCAAATCAACGGATGTCATGGCAAGACGCGAAAGGATCAGTCCGTTCATGAACAGTATCCTTAATGCGCTCTGGCTCCGCCCGATGCTTCGTGTAAAAAAAGATAAGCTCGGAGTCGGTCGGTTCCTTTTCGGAAGCGAGAAGAAATGTTACGCAAAATATATCGAACATGCCGTTCCGTCCAATATATACCCCGACAGATCATTTGTGTTCATAACATATGCCGGAATGGATGAGGACGATCTTCTCTGGATAGAAGAGAAACTTAACGAGAGAATGAAGTTCGAACATGTCATCTTCCAGAAGGCATCCGCGGGTATCACTTCAAACTGCGGCGAGGGAACATTCGGTATACTCTATATTGTCAAAGGCAATCATAATTACAATCTGGGCAGCCTCTTTACGAGTAAAAGCGAAGAAGGTGATTTTCTCGAAGAGGCGGATGATGAGACCGAAGATGTCGTCTTGGAGGATTCGGCTTCGGATGATGTTATCGAACCCGATACCGCTGATGTCGATGAAACCAAGTGGTATGAGAATATAGACGGACTTGATGCAAAAGCCGCGATCCAAAACAGCGGTTCCGAGGAAGCAATGCTTTCGGTTCTTCGTATGTTCTATGATTCATACGAAGCCAAAGCCGGAGAACTACAACATTATTTTGACACAAAGGATTGGGAAAACTACACTATAAAAGTGCACGCTCTTAAGAGCGGTTCACGTCTCGTCGGAGTTCTTAAGCTCGGAGATAAAGCGGAAGCTCTTGAGATGGCGGGCAAGAGATCGGATATCGATTTTATTATGGCCAATCATCAGGATCTTATGGATTCATATCGCACAATAAGAGACGATCTGGAGCCGATGATGGGATCAGATGAGGACCTTCCCGATATCCCGGAGGATATACTCGAGGATGCATACGCGGGACTTTCGGAATTCGCGTATTCCAAAGATTATGAACTGGCCCGCATGGTCATGGACTCCGTGAGAGAGTACAGACTTCCCGAAGAAGACAAAGACCGGTTTGACAGGATTCAAAACTGCCTGTCGGTAATGGATTGGGACGGGATAAGCAGTATTATAAGCGAGAAGCAATAGGAGGATTTATATAATTGAACAACAGAATTCTCATAGTATCGGCAGCAGAGGGTTTTATTATAAAGGGTCTCGAGACAAAACTTCAGGGACTCGGATTAGTGGCGCTTTACAGTCCTCCGATGATTAAGAATCTCAAGGGCATGTGTGATGACACGGATCTTGTGATCATATTCACGGACGACAAAGTGCTGGAAAAAGCGGAGGCCCTCGTATACATCAAAGATTACTGCTCGGAAAAGAGTGAGCAGATCGTCGTTGTCGGAGCCAAAGAGGAATATGACGTTCTGAAAGAATATGTGCCGGGCGGACTCATCTACAAGTTCTACGAGAGACCTCTCGATATGCAGGAACTTGTCAATGACCTGTCCAAATACATGCAGGAGGATTCACAGATCGCAAGAAGAAAAAGCATTCTGATCGTGGATGACGATGTATCGTATATGAGCATAATCATGGAGTGGCTCAAGGATGATTATCGTATTTCAATGGCCAATTCGGGGATAGAGGCGATCACGTGGCTTGCCAAGAATCAGGCCGATCTGATACTGCTCGATTATGAAATGCCGGTAACGACCGGGCCGATGGTCCTCGAAATGATTCGTTCAAGTGCCGAGACTGCGGATATTCCCGTTATGTTCCTTACCGGAAAAGGAGACAAGGAAAGCATAATGAGTGTTCTTGCGTTAAAGCCGGTCGGCTATCTGCTCAAGACCGTCGACAGACGTGAACTCAAGAAAAAGATCAATCAGTTCTTTGCAACACATATATGATCGGTTAATGCTTTTCCCGCAGATACTGTGATGAAACGGGAAATTCAAAGTAAGTGTCGGGATAAGGTTCGTCCTCGAGAGTGAAATGCCACCATTCGCAGTCTATAGGGACGAAACCGTTCCGCACCATGACCTGCTGAAGAATCATCCTGTTCTCATACTGTTCGTCGGTTATATTCCTGCAATCCGGATGTGAGACTTCGTCGAACAGATCAAACGGACTTCCCATATCCAGTTCTTTTCCCGTGTTCATATCCAGAAGAGTCAGATCCACGGTACTGCCGCGGCTGTGGCTTGACTGTTTTGCTATATAGCCTTTCACAAAGAGTTCCTGTTTCTCAAGCGCGGGATAGAAATACGGTTTCATCCTTATATCCTGATCCTCGATACCCCACAGCACAAAATGTTTGACCGCGCATGCAGGTCTGTATGCATCGAATACCTTAAGACGATAACCTCTGACGAACATCTCGTTGCTTACCGATTTGAGTGCCCGGGCAGCCTCTTTTGTCAAAAGAGCGCACGGCTCCTCGTAACCGTCGATCCTGTCTCCGATAAAGTTATATGTCGTAAAGTATCGTATCTCCTGTATGATGTCGGGCACGAAGTCCGACAGAAGGACGAATCCCGAAGGGTCCGTCAGGTAGCGCTTGGCTGATCTGTCCACGTCTTTGTTACCTTTCCGATTATTCTGCCGTTTCATTGTATCACCGTAACAGGTATGTAACAAGGAGGGTTTGGTGTCACTGCCGTTATGATACTGTGGCGGGTGAATGTGAAATTTGATAAAATATAACGAAAAGACATAGCATTATATTAGGAGGTTGTTAAATGCGTAAACTTGCCAAAAGAGGAAACATGAATGAAAGGATTGATGTCGTTCTCAGAAAGTTCCGATCAAGGATGACTTCATATCCGCCGGGGATGTGTCCTCTGGCACTCTATCGTTCGCTTCTTCATATATCGATGAACCAGTCGTGCGGGAAATGCGTTCCCTGTCGTGATGGTCTCGGAGAAGTGGATTACTATATCAAACAGATCCGCAACGGAGATGCCACCGAAGAGACACTTAAGCTGATGGAAGAGAAGTGTCGCATGATCGCAGCGACTGCCGACTGTGCGGTCGGTATTATGGGTGCCAATCTTATTCTCGATTCGCTTGCCGAGTTTGCGGATGAGTATGAGAGTCATATCAAGCACGGCAGATGTTCGGAAAACGTGATACAGACAACACCGTGTATCACACTTTGCCCGGCGCATGTTGATGTTCCGGGTTATATAGCGATGATCAAAAATGAGGATTATCCTGGAGCCGTAAAGGTGATCCGCGACAGGAATCCGTTTCCGACGGCATGCGCATTCGTCTGCGAACATCCGTGTGAGAGAAAATGCAGGCGCTCCATAATAGATGATCCCATCAATATAAGGGGGCTTAAAAAGTACGCGGTAGACAATGCGGCGGCGGATACGGTAGATAGCCCCGCGGCCAACGTCAAGACAGGTAAGAAGATAGCCGTTGTCGGAGCAGGCCCGTCCGGTATGACCGCAGCGTATTATCTTGCACTAATGGGACACGCCGTCGATGTTTACGAGGAGCATGAAAAGGCCGGTGGAATGCTTCGTTACGGTATTCCGGAGTACAGGCTTCCGAAGGACAGACTCGATCAGGATATAACCGCAATCGTAAAAGCGGGCGATATCACGATGCATTACAATACGAAGATCGGACGTGATATCACATTTACCGAGCTTCGCAAAAATCACGATGCCGTGTTCCTCGGCCTGGGGGCACAGCTCGGTAACCGGATGCCGATGGAAAATGCGGATGCGAAGAACGTAATCCCGGCGGCTGATTTTCTTCAGCTTGTTGCAAACGGGAACGCACCTGATCTTACCGGCAAGAAGGTGGCACTCATAGGCGGCGGTAACGTCGCAATGGATGCGGCACGTACCGCGGTAAGGCTGAATGCCGAATCCATTCATGTGTTCACGAGAAAACGTGATGATTACACGGCACTTTCCGAGGAGATCGAAGGTGCCATGCAGGAGGGCGTAAGATTCAGGACGCTGCTGTCGTTCCTTCATATAGAAGCCGACAAGGAGACAAATGGGATCGTCTCGGTATGGCTTCAGCCGGAGATCGTAGCAGAGTATGACGAGTTCGGAATGATGACCACAGAACACTCAAGCGATTATCCGTACCGTTTCAAGTGCGACTACCTGATCCTCGGTGTAGGGCAGAGAAGTGACGTCGCCGACTTTGAAAAAGAAGGTGTGCCGGTGAACCGGGGAAGGATACTGGCTGACGAGACCTGCACGGTAACCGAAATGGACGGTGTATTCTCGGGAGGAGACTGTGTGACCGGTCCTTCCACGGCGATCAATGCCATAGCCGCCGGACAGGTCGCGGCTTACAACATAGATGAATATCTCGGATACCATCATAAGATCGGGTGCAAACCCGACATTCCCCCGGCGTATCCTAACCCGTGCATACCGACCGGAAGAGCCGAGATAGAGGAAAGGGATCCGTTTGAAAGAAAGGATGACTTTGAGCATGTCGAGCTTTCAATGACACCCGAAGAGGCAATGCGTGAAGCCGGCAGGTGCCTTCGCTGCGATCATTACGGCTGCGGTGCCATGAAAGGAGGCAGAGGAGAATGATTAACGTTACGATCGACGGCAGATCCTATTCTGACGAGGAACATAAGACAATACTTGATATCGCAAAAGCCAATCATATCTATATTCCGACGCTTTGCTATCTGGAAGGTGTAAGTGATGTCGGATCATGTCGTCTGTGCATGGTGGAAGTTGAAGGATATGACATGTTCCTGCCCGCATGCCGTACGAGAGCTTTCGACGGTATGGTGATCACAACAGATTCGGAAGTGTTACGTCAATACAGACGCGATATGCTAGGGCTTATTCTTTCCAATCATAATCAGGACTGCATGAGCTGTCCGGCTAACGGAACATGTGAACTTCAGGATATGTGTAACCGCTTTGAGGTGGAGCATGCGCCGCATTCCGGATCGAGGGCCGTTATCGAGAATAAGCTTCCGAAGCTTGATTCCAATCCGTACATCAGTTATGACCCCAGTAAATGCATTCACTGCATGAGATGTATCAGCGTGTGTCATGACATAGCATGTAACGGTGCTCTCAAAAACAGCCGCTCCGGAACATTTCATATTGTTGACGCTCCGTTCGGAAAAGATTATAAGGAGCGCGGATGTGAGACGTGCGGCAACTGTGCAAGCGTATGCCCGACAGGAGCGCTCACGCTCAAGAGAGAGACAAAGTATCGCGACTGGGAAACAAAGAAAGTTTTAACCACATGTCCTCACTGCGCTACGGGATGTCAGTATTATCTTGTCGTAAGGGATAATGAAATAGTAAATGTCGAACCCGCTTCGGGACCTTCGAATCATAACAGACTGTGCGTCAAAGGACGTTCGGGAAGTTTTGATTTTGTCGGCTCTGCCGACAGGATCACGACGCCTCTCATAAAGGACAGGTCGACAGGAAAGTTCAGAGAAGCTTCATGGGAAGAGGCGATAAAGTATACGGCCGATAAGCTCATGAATATAAAGAACAGATACGGCAGCGAGTCGCTTGCGGGATTTGCGTGTTCGCGTTCCGCCAACGAGGATATATACATGGTCCAGAAGATGGTCAGAACGTGCTTCGGGACAAACAACACCGATAACTGTGCGAGAGTGTGTCATTCGGCAACTGTAGCCGGCCTTGCCAAGACGCTTGGATCCGGAGCCATGACAAACCCTATACACGATATCACGCATGATGTCGACTGTATCCTTCTTGTCGGATCCAATCCCGAGGAGGCTCATCCCGTTGTCGGAATGCAGTTAAGAAAGGCCGTTAAGAACGGAACAAGACTTATAGTCGTTGATCCCAGAGAGATCGGTCTTGCCAAACATGCGGATATTCATCTTAAGATCAGGCCCGGAACGAACGTTGCGTTTGCAAACGGAATGATGCATGTGATGATTAAAGAGGATCTTATAGATCACGGTTATATAAATGAAAACGCCGAGAACTTTAAGGAACTCAAGGCTCTGGTTGAGAAGTATACTCCCGAAAAGGTCGCCGAGATCTGCCACATAGAGCCGGAGCGTCTCGTGGAGGCCGCAAGAATGTATGCGACCGCCGAGAAAGCGCCGATCATCTATTGCCTCGGAGTCACCGAACATTCCACGGGTACGGAAGGTGTAATGTGCATGTCCGATATGGCGGTGCTTTGCGGCAAGATCGGAAAGAGCGGATGCGGAGTGAATCCCCTGCGCGGACAGAACAACGTACAGGGTGCATGCGATATGGGTGCGATGCCGACCGATTATCCCGGCTATCAGAAAGTTGACAACGATGAGGTAAGAGAGAAGTTCGAGAAGGCATGGGGCATCAAGCTCAATCCCAAGCCGGGCATCAAGGCGACCGATGTGTTCCCGGCCGCGATAGAAGGAAAGATCAAAGGACTGTATATATGCGGAGAGGACCCCGTCGTATCGGATCCGGATACACACCATATAATCAAGGCTTTGGAGAGCCTGGAGTTCTTTGTCATACAGGAACTGTTCATGACCAAGACCGCCGAGTATGCCGACGTTATTCTTCCCGGTGTCAGCTATGCCGAAAAAGAAGGAACGTTTACGAATACCGAGAGACGTGTTCAAAGGATCAGAAAAGCGGTTGATCCGAAGGGCGAAGCAAGACTCGATACCGACATACTGATCGATCTGATGAATGCGATGGGTTATCCTCAGAAGAAGATGACGAGTGCGGAGATAATGGATGAGGTCGCATCGTTAACACCGAGCTTTGCGGGGATCAGCCATGCAAGACTTGATGCGGGAGAGACACTTCAATGGCCGTGCCGCGATAAGAACTCTTCGGGAACTCCGATCATGCACGTGGGACACCCTGCAAGAGGAAAGGCATTGTTGTATGCGGTTGATTATAAGGAATCCCGGGAACTTCCCGATGACGATTATCCGTTCATCCTTATGACCGGACGAATACTGTACCAGTACAATGCCGCCGCGATGACAAGCCGTGCACCGGGTCTTATGGACATTGCCGGTGAAGGTTTTATCGAAATAAACTTCAGTGATGCCAAAAAGCTCGGGATAGAAAACGGTGAGCGAATAAGCGTTAAGAGCAGGCGCGGAGAGATAACCGCAACGGCTCATGTAGGAAGGAAAGTTTCCGAAGGAGAAACGTGGATGCCGTTCCACTTTGCGGATTCCCCGGTCAATATGCTTACGAATGCCGCACTTGACGAGTTTGCCAGAATTCCCGAATACAAAGTATGTGCGGTAAATATAGAGAAAATAGGTTGATGCCCTGATGTCGGCTGTCGAGATGAACAAAGATTCCGTAACAGATGATAGTGTATCCGTTGTGCTTGTCGGGCTGCGGACAAACGAAACAGATGAAGAGTTCGAACATGCGCTCGGGGAGCTTGCCGCTCTTTGCGAGGCATGCGATCTGAAACCTGTAGATACAGTTACGCAGGCACTGCCTCATCCGGAGACCGCAACATGGATAGGATCCGGTAAAGCCGATGAACTGGCGATTACCGTGAGGGCATATAATGCCGGATATGCGGTATGTCTCGGCAACCTTTCGCCGACACAGATGAAGAATCTGCAGAAGATAACGGAAGTTCCCGTTTGGGACAGAACAAATCTCATACTTGAGATCTTTTCCAGAAGAGCCCGTACCCGCGAGGCAAGGCTCCAGGTCGAGTCGGCTTATCTTCAGTATATGCTGCCGAGACTGACCGGTATGTGGCAGCATCTGGGCCGTCAGGGCGGAGGCGGCGGAAGCCGTGCGAATAAAGGTATCGGCGAGAAACAGATAGAACTCGACAGACGTCAGATATCGCACCGGATAACCGAGCTGAAAAAGGAACTTGCCGGAATCGACAGGACAAGGGACGTGCAGCGAAGCGGCAGATCGCGTGACGGACTGTGTCATGTGGCACTCGTGGGATATACGAATGCCGGAAAATCATCTCTCATGAATCATCTTCTCAAGATTGGCAATACGGGAACCGACAAGAAAGAAGAAAAAACCGTATTCGAAAAGGATATGCTCTTTGCCACGCTCGATACTTCGATACGGAAGATCGAAGTGCCCGGTAGAAGACCGTTTCTTCTGTCAGATACGGTAGGTTTTATAGAAAACATCCCCCATGATCTGATAAAGGCATTTCGTTCGACACTAGCGGAAGTAAAGTATGCGGACGTTTTGCTTATAGTTATGGACTCGTCCGACCCTCACCACGAGATGCACAGGAAGATAACGGAGGATACGCTTAAGGATCTGGATGCCATGGGTATTCCGAGAATATACGTGTACAACAAAGCGGATCTGAGAGCCCCGGAGCTTTCGGTGGAAAACGGACAGACCCCGGAACATGTATATATATCCGCGAAGACAGGATACGGCATTGATGTTCTTCTGAATAAAATGTATGAGCTGTTTGATGTGGGAAGCCGCGAGATAAATGTTGTAGTCCCGTTTTCCGAGGGAGATATCATCAATATGCTGCACCAAGGCGCACAGGTTATCTCCGAAAGCTACGAAGAACAGGGGACCCGCATACGTGCGGTATGTCCGAATGCGTTGGCGGACAGGATAGAATCGAGACTGTGACTAAGCGATCGTTATTCTATGGTTATATTGACAACCGCATCTTCCGGCTCGGCGTTTTCGACGAACCTTATATGATAGTTCATTGCTTTATTGACTCTCTTTGAGAGCCCCTGATAGTAGTTGCCGTAGAACTCCGGATACAAAGAGCCCATATATCTGTCGGCGGAGTCTCCCGAATCCGACACACAACGCTCGAATCCCGCGGTGAATTCCACGGCGGCAGCGTAGGTGTTATCGGTCTCTTTGAGAAAATCATCCAGCCTGCATGCTATCGGATCAGCCCCCGACAGTTCGTAAACGGCAAAGGCAAGCTGACTTTCGATGGAATTCCAGTTCATATTATGCTCTCTGCAAAAATCCTTGAGATGCTGCTTCCGGTCCCCAACATCGTTCCATTGGAACAAACCGAGTGTGTTGCCTGATTCGTTAACGGCAGTCGGATCGTAATCGGGTGATTCAACCGCGATGTTTCCCATGATCCCGCATGCTCCTTCGGGAGAATAACCTGCCTTTATCAGGCTTTGGTATATGATGTTTTCCTTTTCCGCAAGCGGGATATCGTCGGGAGCATCTATCGTTATTGAAATGATACGGGGCTCTTTTGGGACTTCTGATTTTTTGACGCACACAACGATAATGACGGTTGCAAGGATAACAAGAACCGCCGCGGATATAATTATTATCATCATTTGTCTTCGATCGGGCTTCATACGGAGATTATAGCAGAAAAAGAGGGGGCGGGACCAAATTACTTGAAAGAAGCTCGAGGCGGTGCTACACTCATATAGTTGTATCGTATGGATAAGAAAGGAAGAGTTTTATGCGTTTGGGAATCGTCGGTTTACCAAATGTCGGTAAATCGACTTTATTTAATTCATTGACAAAAGCCGGAGCGGAATCGGCAAACTACCCGTTCTGCACGATAGATCCCAATGTCGGTGTTGTAGCGGTACCGGATGAGAGGATAAAGCAGCTCGGGGAACTGTATAATACGAAGAAAGTCACACCGGCGACGATCGAGTTCGTGGATATCGCGGGACTTGTAAAGGGCGCATCCAAAGGTGAAGGACTCGGCAACCAGTTCCTGGCAAACATCAGGGAAGTAGATGCCATAGTTCATGTCGTACGGTGCTTTGAGGATACGAATGTTGTCCATGTGGACGGCTCGGTTGATCCGGTAAGGGATATCGAGACGATAAACCTCGAACTCATATTTGCGGACATCGAAGTTTTGGAGAGAAGACTTGCCAAGCAGGGCAGAGCCGCCAATAACGACAAGAAGATCGCAAAGGAAGTCGAACTTATCAAAAAGATCATCAAGCATCTCGAGGACGGCAATCTTGCGATCACATATGAGTGTGCCGATGAGGATGAGGAAGCATTGCTGGCTTCATATAACCTTCTGACGGCAAAGCCGGTGATCTTTGCCGCAAACGTTGCGGAGGACGATCTTGCCGATGACGGAGCACAGAATGATCACGTCAAAAAGGTGAGGGAATTTGCCAAGACGAACAATTCGGAGGTTTTCGTTATCTGCGCGCAGATCGAACAGGAGATCGCGGAACTGGATGATGACGAGAAAGCGATGTTCCTTGAAGACCTCGGACTTAAGGAATCGGGACTCGACAAACTGATAGCGGCAAGCTACAGGATCCTGAACCTGATGAGTTTTCTTACCGCGGGAGAGGACGAGTGCAGAGCCTGGACAATTAAGATCGGTACAAAGGCACCTCAGGCAGCCGGAAAGATACATACCGATTTCGAGCGCGGGTTCATAAAAGCGGAAGTCGTTAATTACAAAAACCTTCTCGAATGCGGTTCACTTGCGGCGGCAAGAGAAAAAGGACTCGTGGGCATGGAAGGAAAGGATTATGTTGTCAAAGACGGAGATGTAATACTTTTCAGATTCAACGTTTAGCATGTGATTTTCGACCGCCTTGCGGTCGGGATAAAGAAGAGACACAATATCTTGTGCCTCTTCTTTTTTTTGCAAAAAAATATTGAAAAAAATAATAAAAAAATATTGCCATTGTGGTAGAAAGGGGTTATTATATGCACATAAGTGGTGAAAAGTGGTAGAGAGTGGTGAATAAGGAGAACGCACACCATGTTCATGGGTGAGTACAACCACACAATCGATATTAAGGGTAGATTGATCGTCCCTACAAAGTTCCGCGAACAGCTTGGGGAAGCTTTCGTGATAGCAAAGGGAAATGATGGTTGTCTTGCGATCTATACGAATGAGGCCTGGGAAACCTTCATGAAAAAGATCCAAGCTCTGCCGGCCAATAAGGATATC
>JAILRJ010000082.1:0-17034 GCA_024698285.1 Lachnospiraceae bacterium
AGGTTAAGACCCGCGGTCCTTGTAACGTTCTGGAAATTGTTCGTTACAACCTTCATGACACCCTGACGCGATGATGCGAACCAGAGATTTCCCTGATAGTCGGACGTCATCATGTCGATCGAGTTGTTCATCGGTATATGCTCGAGTGTCCTGAATCTGTCGGTCTCATCGATATACCCGATATAGTTCTCGCATGTGATCCAGATCCTGCCGCATGCCGACGTGATCCAGTATGTGTTGTCCGCGGGGGAAACACCGATCTTCTTCATATCATGCGCTCTCGCACCGAAATCACCGTAATATATGACATTGCTCTCGGTCCCGAGGTAGACCTTGCCCGGATTGCTCGGATCGGCATATATTGTCGATATGATCTCGGTCCCGAGCTCGTTTGTGGTATGAAAACCCGCTACCGCTCCGTCCTCAATCCTGAAGATCGCTCCGTCCTTGGTGTTACCGTACACCTTTCCTTCTGCATCGGATACAAGTCGTACGATGGTTGTGCCCGTTACTCTCGGATCGGCAACGTTATGAAGCTTACCGGCATTGTCGACATATGACACTCCGCCGGTGGAACCGATATATATCTTACCGTCGCCGCCTTCGGCGAAAGTCCTGATCGACGAGGAAGGCAGATTATCCTCATATGTGTAACGCTTTATGTTCTCTCCGTCCAGCATGACGACTCCGTTATCGTTCGTACCGATCCAGAGTCTTCCTCGCGTATCCTCCATGAGTGCCCTTCCGCTCGTCATTCCGGTCGAACCGTCAAGCCTTTCGAATGAGGAGCCGTCGTAGCGTATGATCCCGCTGTATCCTCCTATATAGATATAGCCGTCGCTTGCCGCAAGTACATAGTTCGCGTCGGATGTCGGAAGTCCGTTCGAGGCATCGTAAAGCTGAGCCATATATCCCACATTCTCGAGCTGTCCGCTCGCGGCATATCCGCCTCCGGTAAGTGAAGAATCCGCTTCGGCTTCCACGTATGACGCCATGATCATCGGTAGCGCAAGGGCTGCCACAGTCATGATCTTTAATGCTTTTGATCTCATCCGGAAAACTACCTCCGTTAATTCTCCTGATACTTCTTCATTACTTCAACAAATTGGGGCAGTGCGTCCGTGAACGCTTCAACACACTTCGGATCGAACTGCGTTCCCGCACCTTCCTGTATTATCGAAACTGCTTTCTCAAGCGGGAATGCAGGCTTATAAACACGCGGCGATACAAGCGCATCGAATACGTCGGCGATCGCCATTACCCTTGCGGATAACGGAATGACTTCACCGTGCAGTCCTTCGGGATAACCTTTGCCGTCCCATCTCTCATGATGGTATGCCGCCATGTTCCTTGCTTCCTTCAGATAGTTCTCGCCCTGAAGCGTATTGATCGCCTTTTCTATTATGTTCTTGCCGGCCGTCGTATGAGTCTTCATGATCGCAAACTCTTCATCGGTCAGCTTGCCGGGCTTATTGAGGACCGCATCGGGAATATTGATCTTGCCGACATCATGGAGCGGCGCACTCATCTCCACGTCGGAAATGTAATTCGATTTGATCTTCTCCGTGTAATATCCCTTTTTCTTCAACGTCTCGAGAAGTATCCTGACATATGCCGCCGTCTTCTGGACATGGGCGCCTGTGTCGGAGTCACGATTTTCGACCATGTCGGCCATCGTCATGATCAGACCGTTCTGCATCTTGGCTGTCGCGTTCGAATAATATCTGATGCTCCTGATATGCTCCGCCATGTTGGAAGACATCTTGCATATCGCGCGGTACAGCTCTTCAACCTCGTCATCGGTACTGATATCAAGCTCCCTTATCTTCCTGACACTGGCATCTATCGCTTTCTGGTCTTCGGTATTGATCGCAAATTCCTTCGTGCTCTTCGTCATGCTGCCGATCGGGTATACAAGATAATACCTGCATATCCATACGCCGTACCCGAGAACGAGGGCAAAGAAGCCAGAGAATATCAGTATTGTCTTAAGAAGGAAGCTGCTCATGTATCCCGACAGATACGACATCGACACATCCGCTCCGACGTAGCATACGGTCTTGCCTGATTCATTCTTTACCGGCTCATATACGGTCAGCACCCATCCCGAAATATCATCCGACTCTATCGGCTGAATCCTGTCTCCGGCAAACAGCGCCGGAAGGTAAGGCTTGAAAGCCTCCTCAAACTCGGCAAAATCTCCCGGGGCATGCGGAGGTGTATCGTCCGTTGCAAGATCGAATACGTAGTAACACCCGTCTTCCCTTATCTTTATGACATACAGATATTTGACACCTTTGGCCGTATCCCTGATATCGTAGAGCATTCTTCTTGTTTCCGTATATCCGGGGGCATCTTTGCCGTGATTGATGTAGTCGTCTATCTTCGTCGGATCAATGACATTCGCGGCAAACTTTGCGGCAGCCACGGCATTTTCCGTGTATTCCTCCTTGGTGTTCGTAAAATACATCTTCACGCTGATCCACGACAGAGCAACCGTCAGTACGATCGCAGCCACGGCAAACATCACGGTCATTCTCTTACGAAGAGATCCGTCTCCTCCGGCATGTTTTCCGGACGCTTCTTTTATCTCCGCGGAAGATAACGGTTTCTGCTTCCATCCCGTGTCAGCAAGTATTTTACGAATGCGCTCGGGTATAATCGCACAGGCCACAACCGCCAAACCCGTCGTTACAGCCTTATCTATCAGATTAAGTCCGGTGTTTACAAGCATTGCGGCAAAGAAATACCCCGCACCCGACTCACTCATAAGCCTTGCCGAATCGGAAACGTCCCTGAACTGCGGACCTCCGAGAATAATCCACTGGAATGCTGTACCAAGGACACCCGATATAAGCGCAAGAAGCAGGATCAACGGAATGATATCCCTCTTTTTCTTGCCCTTGTTACGGCTTGTGACCATAACGGTACACATTGCCATGGCAACGCTTATGAACGTATAAAACGGTGAATTCGGATTGAAGAAATTGCACAGCAGATTGGTTGCAACCGCCGTGAAAAGACCGGGGAATATCCCTCCGAGCATCGAGATCGCAATCGTCCCGAAAGAATCGAGATACATCGGAATGCCCGCTTTATATGTTGCAAAGGCCATACCGACATTGACAGCGATACAGGCCGCTGTTGTCAGCACCCGCACTCCGTTGTCGCTCGGTCTTCTTATGTAGATTTGTTTCATAGACCCCTCCCGAACAGCACTTGCATAATCCTTATAATTATAAGACATTACGCACGGAATATCAAAATAAATTAAGCCTGTTTTTATTGTTATGATATAATGTATTTTCAGGGTGAGAGACATGTACGAAAAGTTTAACGGAAAAAGAATACTGATATGGGGCTTCGGACGTGAGGGAAAGTCGACGAAAAGCTTTCTCGAAGAGCACTGCGCCCCGTCCGTAATAGAGGTCTTCGAAGGCAAACGCGAAGACATAAATGAGGATTCTTTCGACTATATCGTCAAGAGTCCCGGCATAGTCATGGACGACGATGATCCGAAGTACACTTCGCAGACACAGATCTTTCTTGAAAACTACAGGGATAATACCGTCGGAATAACAGGCACAAAAGGCAAGAGCACGACTTCGGCGATGCTCTGTCATGTGCTCTCCTCCTGCGGCAAAAAGGCGGTGCTTCTCGGCAACATCGGCGAGCCCTGTCTCGATCATTTCGGTCAGATCGACAAAGATACGATCGCAGTATTCGAAATGTCCTGCCACCAGCTGGCGCACGTCAACGTATCCCCGCATGTTGCGGTGTTTCTGAATCTCTTCGAGGAGCACCTTGATTACTACAAAACCTTTGACAGATACTTTGCCGCCAAAGCGAACATCACCCGCTACCAGACGGCGGGAGACATACTGTTTGACGGTCAGAACGTTCCTGCTCTGTCCACACTCGCGAACGAGATCCGTATCGATGCCGAAAACGTTCCCGATTATGATCTTAAAGTTCTCGGACATCACAACGACCTCAACGCTCATTTTGTTTTCATGATCGCATCTAAGGTATACGGTATTGATGCCGAAGCGATAAAAAACGCGCTTCGTGATTTTAGCGGACTGCCTCACAGACTCATGCATATCGGAACATTGGACGGTATAGATTATTATGACGACTCGATCTCAACGATACCGTCCGCCACGATAGAAGCCATCGGTGCCGTGCCGAACGCCGCTACGGTTCTTATCGGAGGGATGGATCGCGGGATCAACTATGACACTCTCATAGATTTCGTCAATTCGAACACGAAATACAACTATATCTTTTCGTATGATTCCGGAAAACGGATATACGACAGCATTGTCAAAACGGATAACTGTATATACAAAGAGACGCTTGCGGAAGCGGTCGAACGCGCAAAGAGCATAACGCGCAAAGGCGGCGCGGTGATACTCTCCCCCGCAGCGGCAAGCTACGGTTACTTCAGAAACTTCGAGGAACGCGGAGACGTGTTCAGGCAGTTGTGCGGATTCTGATCGCAGGATACCACATATGAAACAAAGCACTGTTTTAAACTTTACGGGTGATATAGGCTTCGACAAATACATGCAGGGCCGGTGGGATGACAAGGATCTTGTCGCGCCCGATGTTGTCTCGTTCATCAAAGACTGCGATCACCTGATCGTAAACGTCGAAGGCCCGCTTTTTGACAAAAGCGAAAATCACACCGGCAAAAACGCCGCCCCGGGCAAACCCGAAGGCGTTGCGGCCACCCTTATCCATGCGATGGATCCGAAGGTTGCGGGATTTCTTTCGGATATGGGCGCGGATATATGGAACATATGCAACAACCATATAATGGATGCAGGGCCCGAAGGAATGATGAGCACTCTCTCATATGCCGCAAGTTCGGGGGCGCAGACTCTCGGCGCCGGAATGAACATCGATGAAGCGTCTTCTCCGGTCATCATCGAAGAAGCGGGCGGCATCGGAATGATAGGTGTGGGATATCAGCGCGCGTGCAGAAAAGCCGACGACAATACGCCCGGATGCTTTTCGTGGAGTGATCTCGATCTGATAAGAAAAAGGATCGCCGAGATAAAAAGTTCATGCAGATGGTGCGTCGTCATTGCGCATGCAGGTGAGGAGTTTACCGCAATACCTTCTCCTTACACGCGCGATCGTTACATGTCGTATCTTGATATGGGAGCCGATATCGTTGTCGCACATCACCCGCATGTCGTGAACAATTACGAACTTGTCGGCGACAAAGCCATCTTCTATTCTCTCGGTAATTTCATATTCGACACCGACTATCAGAGAAGTCAGTTCGGTACCGAATACGGAGTGATACTTAAGATAAAGTTTACGGAAAGCTCGTTCTCGTTCGAATCGTGCGGGATACTTACGGACCGAAACAACGAGCGAATAGTGTCATGTGATCTTCCGGCGATATTTACAAACATTCCCGCCGGTGAGTATGAAAAGCTCAAAGGACTCGGCGCGAAAGTGCTGATCGAGAACACAAAAAGACAACTGCGCTTCCTGAAACCGGGGGAATTTGCAAATGCCTCGGAGGATGATTTTCTCCGCAATTTCTATGAGCCTTTAAGGAGCGGACGTGTACCGGGTGAGACACTCGATATGCAGATCGTCTACCCTCTTTCGAAAACATATTTCGATAACGACTGGAAGGAGTGCGGCCTTGAAGAAGTCGTGCGGTATATGCTCTCACAGATTCCCGATGAGGACGGCCGGTGATGAGTGACGATCTTGATTATACGATAGTACGATCGCGTCGCAGGACACTTCAGGTTGAGATATCAAGCGACTGCCGGATCACGGTCAGGGCTCCGAAGTACACGCCTTTATACGAGATCAGAAGTTTTGTCGAAGAGCGCAGGGACTGGATAGAGAAGAACCTTGCGAAGATGCAAAAGCGACTTGATGATGTTCCGGTAAAGGACCGGTTCTCGGACCGCGAGATCGAAACTCTCACTAAGAATGCGAAAGAGACCATACCTCCGCTTGTAAAAAACCTTGCGGCTAAGATGGGAATATCCTACGGGCGGGTTACGATACGCAGACAGAAAACGCTCTGGGGGAGCTGCAGCGCAAAACGGAATCTTAATTTCAACTGCCTGATTGTTCTTCTTCCCGAGCCGGTCATGGAGTACGTGATCATTCACGAACTGTGCCACTTAAAAGAGATGAATCACTCTCCCGCTTTCTGGCGGGAAGTCGAAAAATACTGCCCCGATTACAGATACCTTCGCGATTTTTTGAAGGACAACGGGGAGAAGCTTATGCTTCGTATGTAAATTCATGTGCAGACGAAAGGAGCATTGACGATCATATGAGCGGCATTGCCATTATCACGGACAGTAACAGCGGAATAACGAACGAACACGCAAAGAGACTCGGCGTGAGTGTTCTTCCCATGCCTTTTACGATCGACGGCGAGGATTACTTCGAGGACGTCAATCTGACTCAGGATCAGTTCTACGAAAAACTTATTGGGGACAGCAAAGTCATGACATCGCAGCCTGCTCCCGAAGCGGTCAAAAAGATCTGGGAAGAGGCACTTAAGACACACGATGAGGTCGTGTATATACCGATGTCGAGCGGACTGTCGGGATCGACTCAGACAGCGACGATCCTTAGCGAGGACTATGACGGAAAAGTATTTGTCGTCGATAATCAGAGGATAAGTGTAACGCAGTATCAGTCGGTATTGGATGCGCAGGAAATGGCCACCAAAGGATATACGGGCGCAAAGATCAAGGAACGTCTCGAAGCGGACAGATTCAACTCTTCCATCTATATCATGGTCGATACGCTCAAGTATCTCAAGGCCGGCGGAAGACTGACACCTGCGGTCGCGGCTCTCGGCACGCTCCTTCGTATCAAACCGGTACTTCAGATACAGGGAGAGAAGCTCGATACATTCGGTGTTGCAAGAACACAATCGCACGCCAAGACAATGATGATCGGACAGATCGCAAAAGACATTACCGGAAGGTTTTCCGGAGGCGATGACGGAAGCGGCGTTCATATCCAAGTCGCATATTCGCATAATAAAGAAATTGCCGACGTATTCGTAAAAGAAGTCAGGGAACGTTTTCCCGCTTCAAACCCGGAGGCATATGCGCTCTCATTAAGCGTCAGCTGTCATATAGGCCCGGGAGCCCTTGCGGTGGCGTGTACCAAGATTGAAAAGTATTAGAGGTGATTAAAAATGAGTAAAAAGATAGTATGCTTCGGCGATTCAAACACATACGGGTATGACCCCTCAACCGGCGGAAGATTCGACGAGAACACCCGCTGGCCCAAGGTTCTTCAGAAGCTTCTCGGCGACGGTTACGAGATCTTCGAGGAAGGTCAGAACGGCAGAACGATAGCAAACGAAGATCCGTGGGAAGGCGGCACAAAATGCGGAATGGATTATGTGCTCCCTATGCTTGAGACAAAGCGTCCGGACCTTCTGATCATAATGCTCGGAAGCAACGATCTGAAGAAGAAGTTCAACCTTCCCGCTGCAGATATCGCAGGCAGCCTTCAGACGATGCTGATGAAGATAAGAGGCTACTGCGATAACTTCATAAACTGCCGGGAGACGAAGATACTCGTCGTATCCCCTCCCGCCCTTTCGGAGCCTTTCTCGGAATCGTACTTTGCGATCTTTTTCGATGAGAATGATGTTGTCGCAAGATCAAAGGAACTTGCAAAATGGTATGAAATGGTGGCCGATCAGTACGGCTGCGAATTCCTCAATGCCACGGCAAGTGTCAGTGCGGGGGATGTCGATCACCTTCATCTTGACCCGAAGGGACATGAGGCCATGGCATATCTTGTAAGAGATGCGATCGTAAATATCTATGAAAAGTGAGACCGGAGGAAAGATCATGTGGCTGTTGATATTCGGTGTATCGATACTTGTGGCCGTTCTCGGCGCAGTATATCTTGCAGGCAAGATCGGTAAGGCCGGTATATTCTCCAATATTGAAAATCACACACTCTTGCGTATTCTCTGCCTTCTGAGCGTTGTCGTCGTTGCGGTGATCATCGTTCTCGTGTTTGACGTCACCAACATGATCGTCATCATAATGCACGTGGCCGCTTTTCTCCTTATAGGAGATCTTGCCGGATACATAATCCGGAAGGCCGGAAGCGCTTCCGTCAAGCAGACATATGTTGACATCGTAGCGCTTGCGCTCTGCCTGATATATCTTATCGTCGGATGGGTGCTTATGCACGGCATGTGGGAGAGCTATTACAGTCTTACGACCGATAAAGCTGCAGGAAAGATACGGATAGCCCATATCGCGGATTCGCATGTCGGAACGGGATTTTCCGGTAAGGGGTTCGGCGAACGCCTTGATAAGATACAAGCGACAAATCCCGATATACTTGTTATCACGGGTGATTTTGTCGACGACTCGACACAGAAGCAGGACATGCTCGATGCGTGCGAGGCACTCTCGCACTTTAAGACAAAATACGGAATATACTACTGTCTCGGCAATCATGATTTCGGATATTACGGAAGCAGCCGGAGAGGTTACACCGGTGAGGAACTCCTTCAGACGCTCAGGGATTCCGGCGTTACGGTACTGCAGGATGAAAGTGTTCTCGTTGATGACAGGTTCTATGTTATAGGAAGGCGCGACGCGGGATACGGTGGGTCCGACAGAATGCCGATGTCTGATCTTATCGCGGATCTTGATAAAGACAAATATATGATCGTGCTCGATCATCAGCCGGTTGACTATGATGCGCAGGCTTCTTCCGGTGTCGATCTGGTACTTTCCGGTCATACCCACGGAGGCCAGCTCTTCCCTCTCGAATACATCCAGCCTCTACTGTCGTCAAACGACAATGTCCGCGGATACGAACAGCGCGGCACCACCGATTTCATAGTGACCGACGGTATATCCGACTGGGCGATTTATTTCAGGACAGGATGCAGATCGGAATACAATCTGATAGATGTAAACGGAAAATAAAACAAAAACAGATCCCAAATTCAAAAGCGACCGGAGAAACCGGCCGCTTTCTTTATTCATAAAGGGAGGTATGAATTATTATTGTATGTTTAGCCGATCTGCGGAAGAGTTGCAAGGCTCTTTGCAAGATCCTCATCCGTGGGGATGAAATCGGTCATCTCACCGTCGTTGTACTTCTGGTAAGCAACGAGGTCGAAGTAACCTGTTCCGGTAAGCCCGAATACGATCGTCTTCTCTTCGCCCGTCTCTTTGCACTTAAGAGCTTCATCGATCGCAACTCTGATAGCGTGGCTTGATTCGGGTGCGGGAAGGATTCCCTCGGTTCTCGCAAACTTTGTTGCAGCCTCAAATACGCTTGTCTGCTCAACCGCAACAGCCTCCATAAGTCCGTCATCGTAAAGCTGTGACAGAACAGGGCTCATGCCGTGATAGCGAAGACCGCCTGCATGGTTTGCGGAAGGAATGAAGTTGCTTCCGAGTGTGTACATCTTCGCGAGCGGACATACCATACCTGTGTCGCAAAAATCATATGCGTACTTTCCTCTCGTAAAGCTCGGGCAGCTTGCGGGCTCTACAGCGATTATTCTGTAGTCTTTCTCACCGCGGAGCTTCTCACCCATGAACGGTGAGATAAGTCCGCCGAGGTTCGATCCGCCGCCTGCGCAACCTATGATCATGTCGGGAACAATACCGTATTTATCAAGTGCAGCCTTGGTCTCAAGTCCGATAACGCTCTGATGCAGAAGTACCTGATTGAGAACGCTTCCGAGAACATATCTGTATCCTTCGTTCGTTGTTGCTACTTCCACTGCTTCGGAGATCGCACATCCGAGACTTCCGGTCGTTCCGGGATGCTCTGCGTTGATCTTCTTACCGATCTGTGTCTCCATTGAAGGAGAAGGTGTAACGCTTGCCCCGTATGTTCTCATGACTTCACGTCTGAAAGGCTTCTGTTCGTATGAAACTTTTACCATGAACACTTTAAGATCGAGTCCGAGGTATGCACATGCCATGGAAAGTGCCGTTCCCCACTGGCCTGCTCCGGTCTCTGTCGTTATGCCGCGAAGGCCCTGCTTCTTAGCGTAATATGCCTGCGCGATAGCGGAATTGAGTTTATGGCTTCCGCTTGTGTTGTTACCTTCGAATTTGTAGTAGATCTTTGCCGGTGTGCCAAGTGCCTCCTCAAGGCAGTAAGCACGAACGAGCGGTGAAGGACGGTACATCTTGTAGAAGTCCTGTATCTCCTGCGGGATGTCAAAGTAGGGTGTGTCGTTGTCAAGTTCCTGCTTGATGAGTTCGTCGCAGAATACCGGACGCAGATCTTCGAATCCCATGGGCTGGCCCGTTCCCGGATTAACAAGCGGCGCGGGCTTGTTCTTCATGTCGGAACGTACGTTGTACCATTTGGTCGGGATCTCGTTCTCGTTAAGGTAGATCTTGTAAGGGATTTTCTTTTCTTCGCTCATTTTGTTGCTCCTTTCGTTTTCTCAGCATCTTGTTAGGATTACTGCCGGTGAGGTGCGGCGACAATTTTTCACGAATCATCCCGTGCTGCTTCTCGATTCCTTCCCGGGTGTCCGGAGAGTGAATGCGTCACGGGTGACGAGCTGAAAAATTCGTACGTCCGACCGAGCCGGCCGATAGTTGAGACAAAATAAAAAATCCCGTCCCAACGATTTGCTGGGACAGGATCAAAATCTCTTCCTGCGGTGCCACCCGGCTTGGTACTAACGTACCCACTCATGCGTACCATCATACGCGGATCTTTGATAACGGAGGATCTTCTCCGGCTCACATACTGTAATTTCTGCTCGCCCTCAGGAGTCCATTCGCTTCCGGTCTTATTGCCGCCATCTCACCGTCGGCGGCTCTCTCAGAATAAGATTGTCGTAAGTTACTCACTCTCCTTCAACGGTTTAACACATTATTACATTAAAGCGCATTATCTGTCAATCATTTTTTTGAAAAATCAAAATCCCCATCGATCTTGCCACGCTGACAACGTCCCGGTGCTTAAGATCTCTCGGTTCGAACTTGATGAGATTATACACGAGCTGCATCACAAGTCCCGCTCCGAACGTCGATATGATCGTCCCTATCCCGACGGGTCCGCCGAGAAGGTATCCCGCAAGAAGCACGACCGCCCACAAAATGACTTCGACTATCCCGATCGGGATCTTCGGCATTCTCTTCCCGAGTCCCACAAGCAGCGCGTCTCTCGGTCCGCAGCACTGCTGCGCGCTCATGTATATCCACATGCCGAGTGCCATGAACACGAACCCGGCAAGCATGATGCATATCCCGAGCCACATGTTTTTATTCTCCGGTAATCTGTTCAGACTGTTAAAAGCCTGAACGAAGTTGCCCGTCAGGAGCGCATCTATTATCGTGCCGAATCCGATCTTTTCCTTGAGCGCGATATCTATGAGCAGTATCACGACAGCCATGATAGTCATGGAGATGCCGTAGTTAAATGGCGTATGCTTCGCGATGCCCATGCCCAGGCAGTCCCACGGCGCAAGTCCTATGTTGGCGTATATCGTCAGATGTACACCGAATGAAAAAACGATCAGTCCCGCTACGATCTGCAGCCACTGACCTATGATCTTCTTTTTCATATCCGTCCTATTTCCCGAGAAATGCTTTCATCGGATTGATGGTTTTGGCAAGCTCGAATATATGATCCTGCTCATTACCGACATAATCATTAAGCTGCGACAGTTCATCGTCCGAAAAGCCCGTGTTGCTCAAAAGCTTCCCTTCAGGGAGCGCGAATTCCGCACTTTTGGTTCCGTCTTCAAACAGGACATATACAGCCTTTTCACCGTTTTTTTGTGTCATAGAAGACACGCTCATTTTTATCTCACTGTTCATATCACATCTCACCGGTCATTTCCTTGTGATCCATAACAAAAACACGCAAAACAACATCTGGTTTATTATATCAGAAAATCATGTGTTATAATACGCTTTGAATACGACAGTTAATGAGTCGCAACAGGAAAGGAATATAAAGATGAACACAAAGATCGAGACTAAATGCCTTCATGAAGGTTATGAACCCGGAAACGGGGAACCCAGACAGCTTCCGATATGGCAGAGCACAACGTGGAAGTATGCAACGAGCGATGACATGGGTGCGCTTTTTGACCTTGAAGCGGAAGGGTATTTTTACACAAGACTGCAGAACCCGACAAACGATATGGCAGCGAAGAAGCTGACAGCCCTTGAAGGCGGATATGCGGGAATGCTCACGTCTTCGGGGCAGGCCGCTAACTTCTTTGCGATCTTTAACATATGCGAAGCAGGCGATCACTTTGTCGCGTCTTCGGCAATATACGGCGGAACTTATAATCTGTTCCTTGTGACTATGGCTAAGATGGGGATCGAGTGTACATTCGTTGACCAGACTCTTCCCGAAGAAGAGCTTGCAAAGTACTTTAAGCCCAACACAAAAGCAGTGTTCGGAGAGACGATCACGAACCCTACCTGCTCGGTACTTGATATAGAAAAGTTCGCGCATCTCGCACACAGTCACGGTGTTCCGCTCATCGTTGACAACACATTCGCAACCCCTGTTAACTGCAGACCTATCGAATGGGGTGCGGATATCGTTACACATTCGACGACAAAATACATCGACGGACATGCGGTCAGCGTCGGCGGAGCGATAGTCGACAGCGGTAACTTTGACTGGCTTGCACATGCCGAGAAGTTCCCGGGACTGACCACTCCCGACGAAAGCTATCACGGGATCGTTTATGCCGAAAAGTTCGGAAAGGGTGCATACATAACAAAAGCGACCGCGCAGCTTATGAGAGATTTCGGCTGCATCCAGTCGCCGCAGAATGCGTTCTATATCAACACCGGATTGGAATCGCTTCATGTAAGAGTCCAGCGCCATTGCGAAAACGCGCTTAAGATCGCACAGTTCCTTCATGATCACGAAAAGATCGCATGGGTGCATTATGCGGGGCTTGCAGATGACGAATATCACGAACTTGCACAGAAATATCTTCCGGACGGAACATGCGGAGTTTTATGCTTTGCCGTAAAGGGTGGACGTGAGCGTTCGATCGCGTTTATGGACTCTCTTAAACTTGCAACGATCGCAACACATGTTGCCGATGCAAAGACATGCCTGCTGCATCCGGCGAGCCACACGCATCGTCAGCTTTCCGACGAGCAGCTTACGGAAGCCGGGATTTCACCGGATCTTATCCGCTATTCGGTTGGACTTGAGAATGTCGATGATCTGATCGATGACTTGAAGCAGGCTCTGGATTCTATATAACATACATATCCCAGCCGTCTGCCACACGGTCGGCACACTTTTGAACAAACTCAAAAAGACTCATGCCTTCGGTGAAGCTTCTTAACAGACCGTTAAGTTTTTCCCACAGGAATTCGTTTACGGCTCTTGCGAGCTCTCTCTGACCGTCGGCAGGTACATTGTCGATATCTTCGAGAATGGTGTTGTCGAGTGCATCAAGAACGTCCGACATTTTTATGTTTGTCGCCTTGCACGAGAGCATATATCCGCCACCAAGACCTTTTTGTGCCTTGATCAGACCTGCCTGCTTTAAAAGCGGCAGTATCTGTTCAAGGTACTTTTTTGAGATCCCCTGTCTCTTTGATATCTCTATGGCAGACACACTGCTGCCGTTTTCGGAGTGAAGCGCTATATCGGTAAGCGCCAACACTCCGTATTCAACTCTTGTGGAAACTTTCATTTTATTTTATCATTCCGTAAACAAAGCCGTTGAGTAATATCTGTCTCCGCTGTCGGGAAGCAGTGCGACAATGACTTTTCCCTTGTTCTCAGGCTTCTTCGCATATTCGATCGCGCCGTGGAGTGCAGCTCCCGATGATATACCGACAGAGATTCCTTCCTTCTTTGCAAGGAGCTTGGCAGCTTCAAACGCAGCCTGATTCGGTGCCTTGAACACTTCATCGTATACTTTCGTATTAAGGACATCGGGAACAAATCCCGCACCTATACCCTGTATCTTATGTGCACCTGCTCTGCCTTCGGAAAGTACCGGTGAATCTTCCGGCTCAAGTGCGACAACTTTCACATCAGGATTCTGCTCTTTTAAGTACTCACCGGTTCCCGTGACTGTTCCGCCCGTTCCGACTCCGGCAATGAATATATCAACCTTTCCATCGGTATCCTTCCATATCTCCGGACCCGTTGTAGCCTTATGGATCGCAGGGTTGGCAGGATTGACAAACTGTCCGGGGATGAAGGAGTTTGCTATCTCCTTTGAAAGTTCTTCCGCTTTTTCAATGGCACCCTTCATTCCTTTGCTGCCTTCCGTGAGCACGATCTCGGCACCGTAGCTCTTCAATATGCTGCGGCGCTCAACACTCATCGTCTCAGGCATCGTAAGGATTATACGATAACCCTTTGCAGCAGCTATCGCAGCAAGTCCGATACCGGTGTTTCCGCTTGTAGGCTCGATGATCACTGAACCTTCCTTAAGCAGTCCCTTTTCTTCCGCATCTTCTATCATCGCTTTTGCGATACGGTCCTTAACGCTCCCTGCGGGATTAAAGTACTCAAGCTTTACGAGCACGGTTGCTTCAAGACCGAGTTCTCTTTCGATATTTGTGATCTCGACAAGCGGTGTATTACCGACAAGTCCGAGTGTTCCCTTGTAAATGTTAGACATGATATTTCTCCTTTTTATCTTTATATTGCCGCAAAGCCTTTTTCAAGGTCTGCGATGATATCGTCTATATGCTCTGTTCCGATCGAAAGTCTGATCGTGCTCTGGCCTATGCCCTGATCGAGAAGTTCTTCTTCGGAAAGCTGTGAATGTGTCGTTGATGCCGGATGGATCACAAGGCTCTTCACATCCGCAACATTTGCAAGAAGCGAGAATATCTCGAGATTATCGATGAACTTCCACGCCTCGTCTTTTCCGCCCTTAACATCGAACGTAAAGATCGATCCTCCGCCGTTCGGGAAATATTTTTCATAAAGGGCATGATCAGGATGATCCGCGATCGAAGGATGGTTGACCCTTGCAACCTTCGGATGCTTGCTTAAGAACTCAACTACCTTCCTGGTATTTTCCGCATGTCTTTCAAGTCTTAATGAGAGTGTCTCGATACCCTGAAGAAGAAGGAATGCGTTAAACGGTGAAATAGTAGCTCCCGTATCGCGAAGGAGGATCGCACGTATGTATGTAACAAAAGCAGCCGGGCCGACAACATCGTAGAACGATACGCCGTGGTAACTCGGGTTGGGGGCTGCTATGTTAGGATACTTGCCACTCGCCTTCCAATCAAATCTGCCTGACTCAACTATTATACCGCCAAGTGTTGTCCCGTGACCACCTATGAATTTGGTAGCCGAATGAACTACTATGTCTGCTCCGTGTTCAAACGGACGGAAAAGGAACGGTGTTCCGAAAGTATTATCTACGACGACCGGAAGTCCGTGCTTGTGTGCGATCTCCGAGATCGCATCTACATCGGGGATATCACTGTTCGGATTGCCGAGTGTCTCAAGGTAGACCGCTCTCGTGTCATCTGTTATCGCTGCTTCAACTTCGGCAAGGTTGTGTGCATCCACGAACGTTGTTTTGATACCGTACTGGGGAAGCGTATGTGCAAGCAGGTTATATGATCCGCCGTATATCGTCTTCTGGGCTACTATATGTCCGCCGTTTGCAGCAAGTGCTTCTATCGCATATGTGATCGCTGCAGCTCCGGATGCAAGTGCAAGTGCGGCGCTTCCGCCTTCAAGTGCGGCCAGTCTCTTTTCGAGAACATCCTGTGTGGAATTGGTAAGTCTTCCGTAAATGTTACCCGCATCCGCAAGTCCGAAACGGTCTGCCGCATGCTTACTGTTGTGGAAGACATACGATGTTGTCTGGTAGATAGGTACAGCGCGGGCATCGGATGCCGGATCTGCCTGTTCCTGTCCAACGTGCAACTGAAGTGTCTCAAATCTGTATTCGCTCATAATATTGTCTCCTTTCATTCGACATCTGTCGCGCTGTAGTTTGTAGTTAAGAATATAATACTAGTTTCCTAGTATGTCAATAGGTTTTAAGGATTTTTTTACATTTATTTTTCAGGGCATCAAAAAAGGGCGTATTTTAGCGCCCTTTTAATGTTTCATCACAGCCCGGTCTCTTTATCTGGAACTGATATTTATAATGTTGAACTCACTCTTACACCCTGTCCGGAACTTCACCGCCCAGTCCGAGATACCGTCAGTCACGATAAAATCAGTATTCCCGCGTCTTTCGTATCCGCGGACGTTATCATTGCTCGAGACGAGCGGCTGAATGTATTCAAGCGGCCACAGTTGTCCGCCGTGCGTATGTCCCGAAAGGACAAGGTCGACGCCTGCTGCTGCCTCGCCATCATAATCGGTCGGCTGGTGATCGAGCACTATCGTGTATTTTGTACTGTCAAGCCCGTCAACAAGCTCGGCTGTATCGAGTCTTTGGGATGCACCGTAGCCCGCGTCATGTCGTCCTATTATATAGTAACTGTCTCCGACGGGAACGTAGTCATCCTGAAGCACCGTCACACCGTTTTTCTCAAGCTCGGCTATAAGATCGTCGCCACCGTATCCTCTTCTCGAATCCGAATAATATCCCCTGTCGTGATTTCCGAAACAGAAGTATTTTCCGTATTTAAGATCCACGGCGCCAAGTGCCGCACACGCATCGATCATGTCCTGCTTTGATGTCGAATCATCGACAAAATCACCTGTGATCACGAGTAGATCCGGTGATGCTTCTTCGATCTTTTTGAGCTTATCCGCAAATCCTTTTCCCGAAAATCCCGTTCCGATATGGGAGTCTGCGATATGCGCGATGCGTATCGTCTCCACGTTTTTGTCCGTTGTCAGGTTATAATCCGTTTCCCACAGACCATGCATGAGATACCACCCGATGCAAAAGTATGCGACACATAAGACAAGCGCGCATATGTCGGTGATATGAGACTGCGGCGATAGCGTCCCGCTCTTTTGGAGAATAAAACGGAAAAGATCTCCGAGCAGCATGAACACCGCGAGATGTATAAGTATGATTATCGT
>JAILRJ010000003.1:0-2801 GCA_024698285.1 Lachnospiraceae bacterium
AATGACGGTCAGGAGCAATGCAAGAACTCTTGAATTGTGATTTTTCATGGCAAGTAACCCTCCTGAATATTATTGTACATATTCGGGGTGGGCGTGTCAAAGTGGTTGACAAGAGGAGGGGATAAGTATATATTGGCGTAGGTGACAACATCCACTGCGTCGATGGAGACGTGGTTGGATAGAGTGACAACATCCACTGCGTGGATGTCGCTGCGCGATAAGGAATCTTCCCACTTCGTGGGCCCCTCCTTACCGCATACTTCAGAGGCAGGGTGCGATTCCCGACCGGCGGTAAATGCAAGCTTGCATAAGTCCGCGACCCGCATAAAGTGCGGCTGATCCGGTGCGATTCCGGAACCGACGGTACAGTCCGGATGAAAGAAGGAGAGAAAAAAATGAATAAGCAAAAGATTTCCACTCGTGTACTGGCAGGTTCTGCCATGTTGACTGCGCTCGCAGTAGTTCTTCAGTATCTTGATTTTCCCATTCCGATCCTGATGCCATCATTCGTAAAGTTCGATCTGTCGGATCTTCCCGCGCTGATCGGTTCTTTCGCGTACGGCCCTTTGGCAGGCGTTCTGATCGAATTCGTCAAAAACCTCATCCACTGTGCGGTAAGTAAATCCGCCACGGTCGGCGAGCTGTCAAACTTCATTCTCGGTGCTGCATTCGTGCTGACAGCCGGACTCATCTACAGGCACAACAAGACGAAAAAGACCGCTCTTATCGGCGGTATCGTCGGAGCGGTCGTTATGGGACTTATCAGCATCCCTTCAAACTATTATGTTGTTTATCCGTTCTATTACAAGTTCATGCCCGAGGAAACGGTGCTTGCGGCATATCAGGCTATACTCCCGTTCGTAAAGAGCGTATTCCAGTGCCTGCTCATATTCAATCTGCCGTTCACGTTCGTTAAGGGTCTTGCATGCGCGCTTATCGCAATGCCTATATACAAGCCGCTCACCAGAGTCCTCAAAGACCGCTGATCTACGGTTCAACCGAAACTTTACCGTCCCGGATCACTACCTCGTTAAACGATTCGTAGTGGTCCGGGGTGTAATAATATTTCCCGTTGTTTGATATTATCAGCCTCTTGGCGCCACGTTTGCCGCCGTTCGTATCTATATCGCATTCGATATATTTCACGCCCTTTTCGTCGGGCAACTGTTTCTCGTAGTTTCCGAAATGATCTCCGCCGATCGAAGCACCCTTTTTGTAGGGATCAAGAGCCCCGCCTTCCCAGCCGAGTCCCTGCGCCTCTTTCTTTGTTATGAAGTTCGACGGAAGCTTACCGAACTTGTCATAGTAGAGAACTACGCTTTCAAGGTCATGGTACTGCCCGTCCTCGGTGATCTCCTCCTGACGGCTTGCGGTATCCTTCTTATCCTCATTATCCTTTTTTTCGGATTCCTTTTTTTCCTTATTCTCTCCGGGTGATTTTCCGGGAGTTCGTGTAAGGGACAGTTCGGGAATATCCGATGTTTCCGCAGGTTTGCTGACCGTTTCCGCTTGAGCCGGCGACGAACCCTTCCCGGGATCCTCCTGCTTTGACGCACTCAAAGAGCAGCCCGCAAGCATCATAACAAGCGCCGCAAGCACTGCGATGATCCGTATTCTCCGTTTCGCGAAAATCGTTCCCGTCCGCTTCATCATTTCCCTTTCAGAATATCGGCAAGCTCTTCCATGGCATCTGTGTATCCCGCAAGCCCTCGTCCCGTGATCGTTTTCGAAACATACTCACGAATGTAACTTATCTTCCTGAATTCCTCACGTGAATCCACATCCGTGATATGAACCTCGATCGTGGGAATTCCAACGGTCTTAAGTGCATCAAGAAGTGCAACGGACGTATGCGTATATGCACCCGGATTGATGACTATCCCGTCGACTGTGCCGTAAGCCTTTTGAATTATGTCAACCAGATCGCCTTCATGGTTACTCTGATAAAACTCAACTTTTGCGCCCAGTTCATCTGCATTTTCGCGGCACATCCGCATAAGATCGTCGTATGTTTCGCGACCGTACATATCAGGTTCTCTGATACCGAGCATATTAAGATTGGGGCCGTTTATTATAAGAAGTTTCATATCATCATCCTCATTGTTATGTAAACCGGTAATGATCTCATCCGCAACCTCGGCGGGGGGTCCCTTCACTTCAATCATCATATCACAATTCGCAAGATAAATGGGAAGTCTCTTGTAGTACAGAGCCTTGAGATTTTCCGCTCCTTCGGAAAGCGGCCTGTTGTCCGTCGCAAGATCGGAAAGGTTTCTGTGAAGGTATACGATCGTCCCGTTTAGTCCGAGCATCTCTACGTTTTCGGGATCGAGCACCACGCCGCCGCCGGTCGCAACGATCCTCCCACCTTTTGCGGCTGCTTTTATAACCGCTTCCTTTTCAAGCGACCTGAAACGTTTCTCGCCGTTTTCCCTGATAAAAGCTCCCGGATCGATACCGTTGTCTTCGGTAAAAATGCTGTCCGTGTCAACAAATTCGACCCCGAGGCGCTCCGCCAGTATCCTTCCGACGGTTGATTTTCCGCTCCCGGGCATTCCGGTAAGCACGATATTTGAAGTCTTATGCGCTATCTCGTTTATAACTTCCTCAAGCTTTCCCTTTTCGGTATCTGTAAGGCTCCCCACAGGGTCGTCCCCTATACTCCTGCCCTGAAACAGGATCGATGCGAAGTACCCCTGCGCCACAAGCATCGAAAGCCCTCCGGTTGCGGCGATCCCCCGCTTTAACGCGGCACTTACCAGCCTCGTTCTGAGCGGGTTATAGATCACATCTATCACGGC
>JAILRJ010000019.1:0-3517 GCA_024698285.1 Lachnospiraceae bacterium
GGGTGTCGTTATCACTATCCGTGCAAAACCGGCTTCCTTAAAGAGATCCCCCGCTTCGGAAAGAGCTTTCTCGTCCGTATATTCATCCCGGCACAGGATCATTGAAGCCCTGTCAAAAAGGTCATCACAGGAATTGGTGTAGCCTGCCACTTCCTTTCCCGCCATCGGATGTCCGCCGATAAAGCGAAGCTTCATTTCGGCAAGTTTTCCCGAAAGCCTGTCACACACAAACTTCTTAACGCCCGTGCAATCAACGACTATACAGCCCCCGGAAAGCTTTGGGGCAACATCCGTGATGACGCTGACGACATCCGCAGGATAAAGTGCCACGATCAGAAGTTCTATATCCTTATAATGATCCTCGAGTCTTCCGGCAAGAACGCCGTCATCCGTCGCCTTTTTTACGACCTCGGGATCCGCATCATATCCGTATACATTTGCGTTTGTCCGGCTGCAAATAGCACGGGCCATTGAGCCTCCTATAAGGCCGAGCCCGATCACTCCGACTGATCTCATAGAGTCGTGATAACCTCCCTGATCCTGTCCATACCGGTTGAAAGTTTGGCAAACGCATCCGGAGTTATCGACTGCTGTCCGTCGCACCATGCGTTCTCGGGATCGTTATGAACCTCGACGATGATGCCGTCCGCTCCGGCCGCGGTAGCCGCATATGTAACGTCCTTTACGTACTTTGAAAATCCCGTCGAGTGGGACGGATCGACGATGACCGGAAGGTGTGATTTTTCCTTCAGGACAGGGATCACCGAAATGTCGAGTGTGTTCCTCGTCGCCGTCTCGAATGTCCTTATACCGCGCTCACACAGTATAACGTTCTCGTTGCCTCCGGCCATTATGTATTCGGCGCTCATCAGAAGTTCCGCAACCGTGTTGGCAAGTCCGCGCTTTAACAGGATGGGTTTCTTGATCGTTCCGAGTTCTTTTAACAGTCTGAAGTTTTGCATGTTTCTCGCGCCGACCTGGATAACATCGACTTCATCGAACATGTCAAGATCAGTAAGTTCCATGATCTCCGTAACGATCGGAAGACCCGCTGCCTTCTTGGCTTCGAGAAGATAATCTATACCGGTCTTGCCAAGTCCCTGAAAAGCATACGGCGAAGTTCTCGGTTTGAACGCTCCGCCGCGGAGCATGTTGGCGCCCGCTGCCTTAACGGCCTTTGCGATACCGATTATCTGCTCGGGTGTCTCCACGGAACACGGACCCGCGATCTTAACAAAGTTACCTCCGCCGATCTTAACATCACCGACCGTGATCACGGAGTCGAGCGGATGAAATTTCCTGTTGGCAGCCTTATACGGCTCCTGTATACGCTTGACGCTTTCAACGATATCGAGTGCGCTTACGGCGTCGATGTCAACTTTTGAAGTGTCGCCGACAAGGCCGAGAATTGTCGAGCCTTCACCCTGACTGAAATGTATATCAAGGCCGAGGTCTTCCTTTATCCATGATTCAAGTTTATGGAATTTCTTCTCATCAGCATTCGGCTTAAGTACAATGATCATAACTGTCTCCTCGCTTTCGCACTTTAACGCTTTTAACCACTAAAGTATATATCCCATTACCCGCATTGTCAACTTTTTCCTTTACAGTATGTTATACTATATGCGTTGCGAATACAATTCGGGCAGTGCATGTCCGGTCATTCGGGAGGCTTCCATGTATCTCACATATACCGTCTTATTTCTCATTTTGCTGATCTTTATTTGGGGAATATCTTTCTCCGGACGCGGAAAGATCCACGAGGATTACCTTTCACGCGATATTATGATGTCCATGCGCGGACTGGCTGCGATAGGAGTCATCATTCATCACATTTCCCAGGAGGAAGTATTTCAGACGGCAGGCGAGCTTGCACCTTTCGTAAACGCCGGCTACATGTACGTATCGCTGTTCTTCTTCTGTTCGGGATACGGACTTTTGAAAAATCTCGACACGAAACCCGGCTACCTTGAAGGATTCCTGAAGAAGAGGCTTCCGGTCATCGTTATCCCGTTCTACACAAGCGTTGTTTTTTACGGGATCTATAACCTCATTGCAGGAGTACATCTCGCTCCTCTCCAGTGGTTCACGAACATCATCGGTATCACTATGATGAACGAGTACGCCTGGTATCCGATCGTTCTTGCAATACTCTATCTGGCTTTCCGGCTGATCTTTAAGGGAAACGCAACACGAACAAGGAAACTCGTATACATGTTCATAGTCATCATTGCGCTTGGTGTGATTTTCTGTGTAAACGGACATTATCTGTGGTGGGCCGGATCCGAGGCATGGACAAGTCCCATGTCTTCCGAACTGGACTCAAAATGGTACATGGGATTCAAAGTGTTCTGGTTCTCGGGTGAATGGTGGGTCAATTCCCCTGTCGCGTTCCTTCTCGGAATGATATATGAAACAAATGAGGCGCGGATCACAGACTTCTTCAGAAAAGGCTATCCGGCTAAGATAATAGTGCTTGCCATCCTTACGATCGCATCCGACGTTCTGACAAACTACACAAGGGCCCGCTTCGATTTCTGGTCGGAGTATTATCTGCCCGGCCCCGGTATCGCGAACAAGATGATCACGCTTGTTACGCAGTATCCGCATATCATTCTGTTCACGCTCTTTATCATCGTGTTCACCATGAAGATAAGGACCGTCAACCCCGTGACGAGGTTCTTCGGTAAATACTCCCTCGACTTTTACATGATGAATCTTATGGCGCTCCTCATATTCAGACCGCTGTTTCTTGATTTTCCCGGAAGGATAACAAAAGACCCGCTCCTTGGCAGGTCCCTGTTCTTTGTATGTGTATTCGCCGCATCTATCCTTCTCGGAATGATCTATCACAGGATCAATGAAGTGATACGCAGGAAATTGTTCGGGTAAAGATCACGTCACATCATCGAGTTGCCAACCTTTAACGAATTGTACGGCGATCTCGGATCGGTATCGGTCGGATCCCATCCTCTTAATGATTTGTTCGTCTCGTCGACTCTTATGATCGGACTCGTGAGCGGATAGACAAGATTCGGATCGTTTACGACCTTTACAATCGTCCCCGGAACCGTGTTCTCATATATCCATTTCGCATCGGCAAGCGCCATCCTGCAGCAACCCATTGAAGCCGGTGAACCGAGCTTGTTGTACTGCCTGTACTCCAGCGTATCGGGCGAGTGTTTGTAATACGGTACCGAATGCATCAGCTCGTGCTGGTTGAACCTTACCGCATATCTTGAGTACACGCCGCCGTTCATCAGATGCCACTCATAGTAATTCGTAGTCTTGTATGTTCCCGAATATGTGTTACCGTTCTTGCCCGTCGAGCAAGCACATACCCTTACCGGATTATTCTTAAGATCGAACGCTATAACCTGTTCGGTCCCCGTGTTGATCATTATAGAACTGACCTGACAGATCGCAACCGATGTCGGAATTCCGACTCCGGAAAAAGACTGCGACGAAGAAGTAATTGCAAGTGCCTCTATGGGTGCGCACATTGCAAGCAGCATCG
>JAILRJ010000042.1:0-15862 GCA_024698285.1 Lachnospiraceae bacterium
GGTTCGCGCTTATCACCCTCCGCAATGCATCTGAGCATTTTCAGCGCATTGTACACTGAGTGATATCTCTGAAGACCACCGGCAACGATCCCTTTTACCTTGGAGAAACCGTACTTTTCCACAATTTCCGTGTTGCATCGTTCCTCATCGCCTTCAGGGCATACAAGCACTATCTCATCGACAAAACTGTCCTCGAATGCCTTCAGACTGTACCAGATCAGCGGGTATCCTTCCACTTCCATATACTGCTTGGGAACAGCGGAACCCATCCGCGTCCCCCTGCCGCCGGCAAGGATTATCGCTGCAGTTCTTTTCTCCATACGCACCTCACAAACTCAGATTGGGGATGGCATTTAATGAATAATCCGCAAAATTCTCCTTCAGATACTCATAATATGCGCTCACACCGATCATTGCCGCGTTATCCGTGCAGTATATCGGCGAGGGACAATAGAATCTGACACCTTCCCTCTCGCACGCATCCGCTATGCTCTTTCTCAGTGCCGAATTGCTCGCAACTCCGCCCGCAAGGGCAAAATCACGTACGTTGTATCTCTTTATCGCCATAACGGCATGTTCCGTCAGAACATCCGTGACCGCCTTCTGAAACGATGCCGCAAGATCATCTCTTACGACCTTCTCGCCTTTCATCTCGGCATGATTGATGTAATTAAGGACAGCGCTCTTTAGCCCCGAAAAGCTGAAATCATACTCGCTGTCATCGACTTTGGCCTTGGGAAACGGTATCGCATCGGGGTTTCCGCCCTTAGCGGCAGCATCTATCTTAGGGCCTCCCGGATATCCGAGACCTATCGCGCGGGCGACTTTGTCGAATGCCTCTCCGGCCGCATCATCCCTCGTCCTTCCTATCACCTCATACTCCCCGTAATCCTTAACATTCACAAGGTGTGTGTGTCCGCCGGATACTACAAGCGACATAAACGGGGACGTGAGATCCTCATGCTCTATAAAATTGGCGCATATATGGCCTTCGATATGATGGACTCCGATCAGCGGCAGTCCCGTCGCAAAAGCGATCGCCTTGGCTTCGGCGACTCCGACAAGAAGCGGCCCCACAAGCCCGGGACCGTATGTCACGGCTATCGCATCAAGATCCGAAAGGGTGCATCCGGCTTCGCGAAGCGCGGCCTCTATCACGGGATTGATCTTTTCGATATGCTTTCTTGAAGCGATCTCGGGAACAACCCCGCCGTAAAGCGTATGAAGGTCTATCTGGGAATATATGATATTTGAAAGGACCGTGCGTCCGTTTTTTACAACAGCGGCAGCCGTCTCATCACATGAGCTTTCTATAGCCAGGATCCTTACATCAGTCATTACCGTCCCCCGGCTTTACAAGCTCCCATCCGAGTATCTTCCAATGTCCCTTTTCGTCTTTTCTCATAATGAAGTGTTCCTGGACGGGCGCAACATTCGTTCCCATCCTGATCGAATATATGCAGTACAGCTGGGCCCACTCGCGTCCGCCGTACGAGTATTCCTGGACATCGGTGCTGCTTGAGACCGAATAACTGGAGATGACCTTTTTGTCTTTCTTCCACGTATCAATATCAAACTTGAGGGCCATTAAGTATTCATCATCGGTCTGATTGGCCAAGAGCTCGTCGTCAAAAAGCTCTCTCGAGAACTTGGCAAGTCTCGCGAGTTCCTCATCCGTGTATTCTTCTCCGTAGAAGCATCTTGTGATCTCGCTGTAAAGCTTGAGAACTTCCTTCGGTGTCGGGGGATAATTCGTCTCGAGATTTCGAGACAGGATCTCCTGTACAGCCGTCATCTGCTGCACTTTTCCGTCCTCAATGACCTTGGAACGGTTAGAGACATAGAAAAACAGGCTCACGATCGCGATCGCGAACACAACGAACACTATGAGTATTCTTGCGGGATTCCTGCGTTTCATTCCTCGGGTCAATCCTCAAACATAAGATCTATACTTCGGCCGTCCTTGGCCACATGGGTATTTTTAAATATCTTTCGCACTTCCTTCTCGAATTCCTTCGGATAGGAAAGTGAGGGCGAATAATGCGTCAGCCACATCTCCTTCGGCTCCGGATCGGCTTTCGCCGCAAGGCGGGCCGCCTCGTAGAAAGTCATATGACGGTGTTCTTTGGCCTTCTCCTCCATGCCCGGCTCGCCGTACATCCCTTCACACACGAAAAGATCGGCTCCCGAGGCCATCTCTGATATTACCGGTACCGGTCTCGAATCGGTACAGTATGTAACTTTTAGCCCTTTTCTGGCAGGTCCGATGACCATGTCCGGAGTATATGTCATGCCGCCTTCCGTGATCGTCTCGCCCTTTTGCAGGCGGTTCCAGTACGGCAGCGGTATCGCAAGCTCTTTGGCCTTATCGGCATCAAACCTTCCCGTACGCGGTATCCTGAGCGTATAACCGTAACACGTAACGTTATGGCTTACCTTAAATGCCTCAATCTCGTACCCTTCGAACTCAAATACCTGTCTATGCTCTTCTATCTCAAGAAACTTCAGCTCAAACGGAAGTTCCGGCGCGATCGTCTTCAGGGCGCTTACAACCCTTACAAGGCCTTTGGGCCCTATCATCGTTATAGGCTCGGTCCTTTCGGAATTGCCTATCGAAAGAAGCAGGCCCGGCAGACCGCTTATATGATCCGCATGGTAATGAGTGAAACAGATGACATCGATGGGGTTCGGGCTCCAGCCCTTTTCCTTCATTGCGATCTGGGTTCCCTCGCCGCAGTCTATGAGTATGTTGCTGCCGTTGTATCGCATCATCAGCGACGTCAGCCATCTGTACGGAAGCGGCATCATACCGCCGGTTCCGAGCAAGCAAACATCAAGCATTAAGTGTCACCTGTTATGTATCATATGTTATTTATATCGATCCGTTTCGATTCCCGATCACTGTCTCAACCAGTAGATAACGGCATCTTCCGTCGGGTTACGGTAGAAGCCCGGTCGTATCCCCTCGCTCTCAAACCCCAGGCCCTCATACAGCTTTATGGCAGGCTCGTTTCCGGCTCTCACCTCAAGGGTAAAATCACTTGCCCCCAATTCTCTTCCCACTTCAAGAAGGTCTGTGAGCATCTGTCTGGCGATACCCCTTCCCCTGTATCCGGGTAATATCATAACATTTGTTATCTCGCCTGTTCCGACTATGTTCCTGACTCCTGCGGCGCCGACTATCTCTTCTTTGTCATCCGTCGCTTCCACCGCCACGACATACCCGGCCTCAGGCAGTTCAAGTGTTTCCCGATAGACCTTTTCCGACCACGGATCTGCAAAGATCATCTTCTCGATCTGAGCCACCCGGGTAATATCGGATTCAACCATTCTTCTTATTCTGATCATTTTGTTCGGCCTGAGACGGTCTGAGGTAATCCGGCTTGTGCTCCGCCGCGCTTACCGTCTTTCCTTCTTTGAAATACGAAACAGCCAGTTGTGCGACCGCTCCGGCTCTCTGGCGGTTCATATGAAACGGGGCAAATCTGTACGGTACGGTCATCGTCTTTTCTATCTTATCCCTGTAAACGGGTACTCCGTCCCCCAGGAACGTGACCGGCCGGTCGTATTCTTCAAGCATTTTGACTACATTTACGATATCTTCGGCAAACCGCTCGCGGATCACGGTAAGGTTATTCTCTTCGTCGAACGAATAAAATCCCGTATATACCTGATCCCGCCTTGCATCCATGATCGGACAAACCAGATCCCGGATGCCCCACATATTCATTGCGAGCGCATCTACGGTCGGAACTTCGATCACCGGCTTATCAAGCGCCAGAGCCAGGCCTTTGGCGGTTGCCGATCCGATTCGCAGGCCCGTAAAAGATCCGGGCCCCGCAGCCACGGCAACAGCGTCCACCGTCGCAAGGTCCAGTTCCGTCATCCTCTTTATCTCGTCAAGCATGGGAAGAAGCGTCTGGGAATGTGTTTTTTTATGATTGACCGTGTATTCGGCTATAAGCGTGTCTTCGGAAGCGATCGCAACCGTAGCTACAAGTCCCGACGAATCAATTGCTATGATCTTCAACTCCGGATATCCTTGTCAATTGTTATTTTTCTGTAATCAGGACCCTTTGCCGGATCCTTTGTGATGCTGATCCTCAGCGTTTCAGCGGGAAGGATCGGCTCCACCAGATCGGCCCATTCCATTACCGAGACTCCGTCGCCGTAGAAGTAATCCTCATACCCGATCTCGTCCATCTCGGAAATATCCCCGATCCTGTAAACATCAAAGTGATAAAGCGGTAACCTCCCGCTCTCATATATCTGTACAAACGTGTATGTGGGGCTTGTGATCGGCTCTTCGATCCCGAGTCCCTTTGCAAATCCCTTTGTAAAGGCGGTCTTACCGACCCCGAGATCTCCCGTAAGAGCTATGATATCGCCTTTTTTCGCCTTGGCGGCAAGTTCTTCGGCCAACCCATATGTGTCTTTTTCGCTGTAGGATTCTTTTATCACCTTATATTCACCTGCTTGGGGTCCATATGGGTACTTATGATCCGGATTACGGCATCTTTCTTGTCTCCCATATCCTCTTTAGGGAATATGCAGGCATTGATCCTGTTCGTGTAAACGATCACGGAACGGCTCGTCGATACAGCCTTGTAAATACGGTTCCACTCCAAGCTTTCCGTGTTGTCTCCGCTCTTAACGCTGATCCCGTTATCATCGACCGTATAATGGAGCGGTTCTTTGAATGCCTCGTTGCTTTTTACCTGCCTTCTCGCCCTGTAATAGAGCGCCATGGGCTGGTACAGCACGGTGATAACACCGAGGATCAGGTGAAACCACTGTCCGTAAACGAAAAATCCCACTATCAGCAATATTCCGAGAAGCTCACCCACAATCCCGGCAAATGAAGTGAATGCATGGCGCATCATATAGTCATACATCTTGCCCGTTGTCATCTTAACGTCAAATTCCGCACTCATATGTCACCCCGAAGATCCTTGTAGAACTCCACCATTGCCATCGACTGATAAGGTGCCACCCACAGGAAAGCTATCCCGAGGCTTAATAGCGCCAGTAACCAGTATCCCAAAAAAGACAGCGTCATGTAGAAATACCTGAATTTGTTACCCTTCATCATTGTTACGCTCTCGCTTATTATTTCCGAAACGTTCTTTTCGGGTTCTTCAAGATATATGAGGAAGGACATTGAAAGCATCAGGTCGACCACATAAGATACCGCTATCCCCGCAATATATAACACTACCCAGAGCAGAAATCTCTTCCCGTCAAAAAAGTCGCTTTCTCCCGACCCTGACGTCTTTCCCGAAACTATCGTTGCCGGAAGGAGAAGAATGAACTGTATTCCCGTCATTATAAGGCTGACGATTATCACCTTGTCGGGATGATTGCGAAACGCAAAGAACAGATCCGAAATAACGGCCCTCTCCCCTTTCGAGATCTTAAGCATTATCCCTATATAACCTACACTGAAGACCATCGTGAGAGTTGCGATCACCATTCCGAAGACCTGGGACAATATCTGTCCCCATAAACCGGGTCCAAAATAACCGATATAGCCGTTCTTCGCAGTTCCTATAGCGGTAGCCGACGAGATTAACATTGCTATCGCATAGATAAGCACAAAAAGAAGGGCAAAGGAACCGGTGGCTATTCCGTAATTGCCAAGTAACTGATCCTTTGCCTTTGCCTTCAAATCAGATATCGGTGTTCTGTTCATCAGAAAAAATACTCCTAAACCGTAGTATATTAACCCGCAAGATCGACACTCTGCCCTACGAGTCCGAGGGCATCGTTAGCTTTTTTGTTCTGTGTGTACGGGTTCTTCTCGTTGTTGTATTTGATCATTGTCGTCGTTGTGCCGCCCGATACGTATGTTCTTCCGCACTCGGGACATACCGCCGTATGTATTGCAACAGACGCATTTATGACCTTACCGCCATCCTGGGCAGCCTTGGAATAAGCATTTGCCACGTGTTCCTGCTCATGTCCGCGAACCCTTGCGGCTGCAGCTTCCGGAGAGATGTGCTGTGCGGTCTTGAATGATACGTTCTCATCGGACCCGTCCTGATACTTTCTCTCCTTGCATGTCTGACATTCCGCAGGCGAGGACCTGCGTCCGGGAGCAACCTTGGTGGATTCGCCGGGATTCTTGATGACCTCGGCTTTGCCCGCATCGGAAGTGCCGCCTGCTGCAAAAGCGCCTGCCGCATATCCGCCGTATATAAAACCTGAAAACGGTGAGTTACCGTATCCGCTTATACCGATCATAGGCCACCTCCTTCTTAAAGGTTCCCCTCTTCCAAAGCTTTTCTGAGCTGATCATACGCTTCATCTCCGTATATCTGTCTGAACAGCTCCTCGTCCTGATCGAGCGATTGCTCCATCGCTTCCCTGAAGTTCTCGCGGAACTTGGGATTCGTCTTGTACATAAAGATCGGAAATGCGATCGTAAACGCTATCAGTATAACCGAGACCGCCATTCCCACTACAGAGAGGATCAGTCCGGTCCTGGCCCTGGGCCTGAGTGCCTTTTCCGCTCCCTTGGAGAGCAAAGCCAGTACTATACCTATCGCCGAAAACACGAACGGACAACAGCAAAGCGTTGAAACAAGTGATATTATCCCAAGTACAAGGGATGCTGTGGCAAGCCTGTCGGCTGCCTTTTCTCGGTCATTGTATTGCGGTGTTTCAAATTCCATTTCTTACTTGCCAATCCTGTCTTTCGACATAGTTATAGTTACTAACATTATACCACAAAAAAACCCGATGCAACACAAAAAGACGGGATAACTCCCGTCTTTTTGAACAGTTCTGACTTCTAGTCTTCCAATCCGAACATATCGTGTATCACATTCATTGCCTTTTCGACTTCCTTCTCATCGATAAGGACCGTTACCCTTATCTCCGAAGTAGATATCATACGGATGTTGATGTTTGCGTTATACAGGCACTCGAACATCTTCGATGCAACACCGGGATTGCTCATCATTCCGGCTCCAACGATCGAAACCTTGGCAACCTGCGAATTCGTGTTGATGTCCTGCATATTGAGCGTATCCTTGATGTTCTCAAGCGCATCGAGCGCATCTTTTTCCATATCCCTGGGGATCGTGAAAGTGATATCCTTCGTATTGTCACGTCCTATCGACTGAAGGATCATATCAACGTTGATGTTTGCCTTGGCAAGAGCATCAAACAGTCTGAACGCAACACCGGGCCGGTCCTCAAGGCCCACAACTGATATCCTCGTGACATTTTTATCGGCGGCAACGCCGGAAACAAGCATTCTCTCCACTTTAACAACCTCCTTAATAACGGTACCCTCAGCCTCTGACATGCTGGAGCGCACTACAAGTTTAACGCCGTATTTTCTCGCAAGTTCAACGGAACGGTTATGAAGCACTCCCGCGCCGAGTGTTGCAAGATCGAGCATCTCATCATATGTGATCTCTTTGAGCTTTCTTGCATTCTTGACGACCCTGGGATCGGCTGTATATACGCCTTCAACGTCCGTGAATATCTCACATTTGTCCGCATGAAGCGCAGCCGCCAGTGCAACGGCGGTCGTATCCGACCCTCCGCGCCCTAAAGTCGTATAATCATCATATTTATTGACACCCTGGAATCCCGTGATTATGACGATCTTCTTGAGATCGAGCTCATTACGGATCCTCTCGGTATCTATCCTTTTCAGTCTTGCGTTTCCGTACACGCTTGTTGTGTGCATCGCAACCTGATAAGCATTCAGTGATACACACGGAACTCCCAAAAGGTCCATCGCCATCGCCATCATAGCGACACTGACCTGTTCACCCGTGGTCATGAGCATATCAAGCTCACGGCGCGGAGGATTGGGATTGATATCCTTTGCCATGTCAATGAGAACATCCGTCTGCTTTCCCATCGCTGACAGAACCACAACCACATCATTTCCCGCTTTGTAATCGGCAATGCACCGCTTCGCGACGTTCATGATACGTTCTTTGTCGGCAACCGATGTGCCGCCGAACTTTTTAACAACCAGCATTTCTTCTCTCCTCGTAATGATTTATAAACACTCCCGAATCAGATCCTGCTCTCAAGCCTGATGCTCGAGATGACCTGCGGGACATTCTTCAAATGTACGTCAAACGATTTTTCCGTAAGGGATCCGGTTATGAATCCAAACTCTCCGGTAACGTCCTCCGGCTCAATATATTCAACCGTACCGAACTCCTTTGCGATCACGTCTTCCGATGCCGCACGATCTCCCGACACGCGGACGAAGAACCGTCTTGTCGCATTCTCGATGCCCGTAAGTGCAAGATCCTCTTCGGACCAGAATGTGTAAATATGCTTGTCTATATGCTTTGCAGCATCAACGATATCGGCTACAACCGCACATGCCGTCGGAAGCTTTCCTGCACCGCTTCCGTAGAACATCACATCGCCTATATGGCTTCCCTTGACAAATATCGCATTGTAAACGCCGCTTACGCTGTATAGCGGATGCGAGGCGCTTACAAAGAACGGTGCTACCATCGCATAATAATTTCCGTCCTCGAACGTGCTCTGAGCAAGAAGCTTGATCGCACAGTTCATCTTCTTCGCGTATTTTATATCCGTTGCGGTTATCTTCGATATACCTTCAGTGTATATATTCTCGTAATTAACGTTCTTACCGAATGCAAGCGACGAGAGGATGGCTATCTTCCTGCAGGCATCGTAACCCTCGATATCGGCTTCGGGATTGCGCTCGGCGTATCCGAGTTCCTGCGCGGTCTTGAGGGCTTTGTCAAACTCCCAGCCTTCATTTGCCATCTGTGTAAGGATATAGTTGGTCGTTCCGTTAAGTATACCCTTTATCTCAAGTATCCTGTCGGCCGTAAGCGACGAATTGATCGGACGGATTACCGGAATGGCCCCACCGACGCTCGCCTCAAACAGGAAGTTCACATTGTGCTCTCTTGCGATCGCGATAAGCTCGGGACCGTGCTTCGCTACAAGTTCCTTGTTCGACGTACACACACTCTTGCCCGCAAGAAGGCTCTTCCTGACAAACGTGTATGCCGGCTCGACTCCGCCCATAACCTCAACAACTATCTTCACTTCCGGATCATTAAGGATCGTATCGAAATCGTGCACGAGGATCTTTTCCACCGGGTCCCCGGGAAAATCACGCAGATCCAGCACATACTTGATCCTTATATTATCACCCGACTTGACGTCTATGGCATCATTGTTCTCGTCTATCACCTCGACCACTCCGGACCCTACCGTACCGTAGCCCAGGACTGCTATATTGATCATTTATCTCCTCCGTTTGCTATCCACTTGAGATAAGCGTTTATGAACGGATCCAGGTACCCGTCAAGTACCGCGTCCGCCTGTGCGACTTCCTGATTTGTTCTTGTATCTTTTACCATCGTATAGGGCTGAAGTACATATGACCTGATCTGGCTGCCCCATGCGATATCCTTGACCTCTCCGCGGATGTCGGAAAGCTTCTCGGCATTCTCTTCCTTCTTCAGAAGATACAGCTTTGCTTTGAGCATCTGCATGGCCTTGTCCTTGTTCTGGAACTGGCTTCTCTCGTTCTGGCACTGAACAACGATACCCGTAGGTATATGCGTTATCCTGATCGCGGAACTGGTCTTGTTAATATGCTGCCCGCCGGCTCCCGAGGAACGGTATGTATCTATTCTCAGATCGTCCTCGTTGATGTCGACATCAAGATCTTCTTCTATGTCTGGCATAACGTCAAGCGACACAAAACTTGTCTGGCGCTTGCCCTGCGCATTGAAAGGCGATATACGCACGAGCCTGTGCACACCTTTTTCACCTTTCAGGTATCCGTAAGCGTTTGTTCCGTTTATCTGGAACGTGACCGATTTGATGCCCGCTTCATCTCCGTCGAGCATATCCAAAACGTCTACCGAAAATCCCTTCTTCTCGGCGTACCGGCTGTACATCCTGAAGAGCATTCCGGCCCAGTCACAGCTCTCGGTACCTCCCGCACCTGCATTAAGTCGAAGGATCGCATTGTTATGATCGTACTCTCCCGACAGAAGTGTGCTGATACGAAGATTGTCGAGCTTCTCGGTAAATTCGGAAAACTCGGCCTGTATATCGGGGATCAGCGCTTCATCGTTTTCCTCGTATGCCATCGCGATAAGCTCGCCTATGTCCGAATGCTGGGTCTTGAGCTCGTTTATCGAACTTACCGTATCCTCAAGATCTTTAAGCTCTTTGGACATCCTCTGGGCTCTCTCGTTATCGTCCCAGAAAGTGGGGACTTCCATCTCGCGGCGAAGTTCTTCTATACGCTGCTCCTTGTCGTTCACCCCGAGGCTTGACTCAAGCTCGGCAAGAGGTTCGGCAAGGTTTCCTAATTCAACTTTTATCTGATCGAGTTCTACCATTTATTTCCTGCCGCAACACTGTTTGTATTTCTTACCCGAACCACACGGACACGGATCGTTCGGGTACACCTTGTCGGCATCGCGCTTCACGCTCTTCTTGGGACCGCTGTCATCCTTGTTCGTTCCGGTGATCTTGGCAACTTCCTCACGCTCAACCTTCTGCTCCACACGGATATGGAAGAGTACTCTGACAGTCTCCTCGCTAATCGCATCCGTCATTGCGTTGAACATGTCGTAACCCGTCATCTTATACTCAACAAGCGGGTCTCTCTGACCGTAAGCCTGCAGACCTATACCCTGACGGAGCTGGTCCATATCGTCGATATGATCCATCCATTTTCTGTCTATGACTTTAAGAAGGATAACGCGCTCTATCTCACGGATCTGCTCGGGTGACGGGAACTCCGCCTCCTTGGTCTCGTAGATCTTGACAACCTCTTCCTTGAGCTTATGAATGAGCTGTTCCTTCTTCATATTCCTGATATCGGGAGTCTTGATCTCCTCAACGGGAACGGTTGCTCGAAGATGCTGATTGAGTTCGGCAAGATCCCAATCCTCGGGATTCGATACATCGCCGATACACATCTCAACCGTGTTCTCCACGAACTCTGTAGCCATCTTAAATATGACGTCACGCATGCTCTCTCCGTCAAGCACGCGTCTTCTCTCGGCATAGATGATCTCTCTCTGCTCGTTCATTACCTGATCGTACTCAAGCAGGTTCTTTCTGACACCGAAGTTGTTTCCTTCTATCCTCTTCTGTGCTTTCTCTATGGCACTCGTAAGCATCGAATGCTCGATCTGCTCGTTCTCGGGAACGCCGAGAGCATTGAATATGTTCATGAGCCTGTCGGAACCGAACAGTCTCATCAGATCGTCCTCAAGCGAAATAAAGAATCTTGATTCACCGGGATCTCCCTGACGACCGGAACGGCCTCGCAGCTGATTATCTATACGTCTTGATTCATGACGCTCGGTACCTATGATCTTCAGACCGCCTGCTGCCCTAGACTCCTCGTCAAGCTTGATATCGGTACCACGGCCGGCCATGTTCGTTGCAATGGTAACTGCACCGTGAACACCCGCCTCGGCAACGATAGCCGCCTCAAGCTCATGGAACTTCGCATTCAGGACTTTGTGCTCTATTCCTCTCTTCGTCAGGAGCTTTGACAGTTCCTCCGAAGCTTCTATCGTTATCGTACCTACAAGGATCGGCTGCCCTGTCTTGTGGGCTTCCTCGATCTCATTGCAGATTGCGAACAGTTTCTCTTTTCTCGTCTTGTATACCGCATCCTGAAGATCGATCCTGGCGATCGGCTTGTTTGTCGGTATCTCGATAACGTCCATTCCGTAAATGTCACGGAATTCCTTTTCCTCGGTAAGAGCCGTACCGGTCATACCGCATTTCTTCTCGAATTTGTTGAAGAAGTTCTGGAACGTGATCGTTGCGAGCGTCTTACTCTCGCGCTTGACCTTGACATGCTCCTTCGCTTCTATCGCCTGATGAAGACCGTCCGAATAACGTCTTCCCGGCATGATTCGTCCGGTGAACTCATCGACTATCAGAACCTCATCATCCTTCACAACGTAGTCCTGATCCCTGAACATAAGGTTGTGCGCACGAAGTGCAAGGATAACGTTATTCTGGATCTCAACGTTCTCCGAATCGGCAAGGTTCTCTATCTGGAAGAACTTCTCGACCTTTGCAACACCCTGTGCGGTAAGCGTAACGAACTTGTCTTTTTCGTTAACGATAAAATCACCTGTCTCTTCTCTCTCGATACCCATGATGGCATCCATCTTGGACAGGTCTTCCATATCCTCGCCTCGCTTCAGCTGGCGGGCCAGGACATCACAGACTTCATAGAGCTTCGTGGATTTACCGCTCTGACCTGAAATAATAAGCGGTGTACGGGCTTCGTCGATAAGGACGGAGTCGACCTCATCGATGATTGCATATGCAAGCTCGCGCAGAACGAGCTGCTCTTTATAAATGACCATGTTGTCACGAAGATAATCGAATCCGAGTTCGTTGTTCGTGACATATGTGATATCGCAGTTATATGCGGCACGTCTTTCTTCGGGCTTCATGGAGTTGAGCACCACTCCGACCGTAAGCCCCAGGAATTCATGAACCTGTCCCATCCACTCGGCATCACGGTTTGCCAGGTAATCGTTGACGGTAACGACATGAACACCGCGACCCGTAAGTGCATTAAGGTATGCGGGAAGCGTTGCCACGAGCGTCTTACCTTCACCTGTCCTCATCTCGGCGATACGTCCCTGGTGAAGGATGATTCCACCGATGAGCTGAACCGGATAATGCTCCATGTCTAGAACACGCCTTGCGGCTTCACGTACCGTCGCATAGGCTTCGGGAAGAAGGCTGTCGAGGCTCTCCCCGTCACTGTATCTCTTCTTGTACTCTATCGTGAGTGCTCGAAGCTGTGAATCGGACAGTTCCATCATCTTCGGACGAAGTGACTCTATCTTCTCCACAAGCGGCATCACAAGCTTGACTTCACGTTCACTGTGAGTGCCGAATATCTTTTCTATAATGTTCATTTATGAAAACTCCTTGAGCCTGTTACTGTGTTCTTTTAAGGATGAAATGCAGTTCGGATGAGAACTCGCTCTTATCCATTACCTGCTGAAGATCATCCATGAGCGGTACAAACTTCTCCGAGAAATACTTTGAGAATTCCACGTTGTTGTTCTTCTGCATAGACACCATAAGGAATCTGTACAGATCATTGATATCGGAACCGAACCGCCATTCGTATGCTATCTCAAATCCCATGCGCTGTGCCATCTTTTCGATCGAATCGTTTGTAAACAGATGGGTATGGGTACCTCCGGTATGACGGTTGTAACCGTTTGCAAAAGCAACCTCGAAACAGCTTGAGAACGAGAACATGGGAACCGATGCGAACAGGTATTTAATATTCTGATTACTCCTTATCGCTTCGATATTCTCATCGAGGTGAACGAGATGTTCCAGAACACCTATTGCGGTGATCACGTTTGCATCGGTTTTCTTTATGTAGTCAATCGAATCGGTCAGTCCCACATGCGTGAGGATCTCTTCTTCATTGACCGAATTGCCGTACGCAACTTCACTGTCGGACACATCGATCCCGACCGCTTTCATACCAAGCTCTCTTACCGCTGAGACAAAGTATCCGCATCCGGCACCTATATCAAGGATGTTAACATCCTCTGCCGTTATCCCTTCGTGCTTAAGACAGTCACGAAGGTATTCGGCCTTGGGCGCATATATCATGTCGCGCCTTCTTAAATAACTCTCTTTATCCGCGGCACTGTAGTTTTTGGAGTAATCGTCCTCAACGTAGACCTTGCTCGCAAAATCATCCGTATCTTCGCACTCGCTGTTTAAGTGTCCGCAGTTCTCACACTCGATATAACCGATCCGGTGGCTCGTATATAACGGCTTTCCGAGTTCACGGCCGCATATCTTACACCTTGTGCGCTTCGGCTGCATCAGAAGGACATCCGCCATGCCGTCGGCCATGTCGAGCATTCCGTCATTGTTATCAAAGAAACTTGTCTTTAAAGTGTTCAGATCACCGAAAGGTTTACTGTATTTCTTCTTGATACTCATAGTCGCATGCCCTCTTTGGGATCACTAGAACCCCATCTCTTCAAACCACTTGAGCCCTTCGAACTGGGTAGGAAAGTAACGATTTTCGGTACGGGGAGTATTACTCATCTGTTTGTGCTTGTATGACTGTACCGAAACCTCATAGGAATTGCCCTCGATATACGCGATGTACTTACATCCGCATGCCTCGAGGTTACGATGAAGCTCCACATACTGAATGCTTCCTTTGGGGCTTACCTGCTCAAGTTCCTCGATAAAAGCCATATAAACGAAACCTTTGTCGTCATGCCATTCCTCCGACATTTCTACAATGGTCTCGTAAAGCCATGCGATCTCATGCGCATGGGCAACACCCGTTCCTTTGGAATAAACGATCCTTCTGCCGTCATCGGCCGTCCAGACCTTAAAACAACCCACTTCCTTTTCCATGTGTAACCCTTTCAGATTTAATACGGCTGTGCCGCCTCTTCCTTGTTCATAACACGAAGACCGCCCTGAGCAAGTGCCAGAAGCTCGTCTTCGCCGGGATATACGGTAAACGGTGCGATCCACTCGCATTTTTCCTTAAGGCCCGCAACGACAGCCTTGTCATATGCGATACCGCCGGTAACGATTATCTGATCAACCTTGCCTTCAAGCACGCATGCCATAGAACCGATATCCTTGGACATCTGAAGGATGAACGCATCCCTGTATTCCTTGGCCTTGGCGTCACCTTCTTCGACCATCCTGTCAACGTCACGCATATCGTTCGTGCCGAGGTATGCATTGAATCCGCCTTCGCCGACAAGCATCTTGTATACTTCCTTCTCGGTATACTTGCCCGAGAAGCACATTTTTACAAGAGCTCCGGGAGGCACTGCACCCGCACGTTCAGGTGAGAATGCTCCGTCACCGTCAAGAGCATTGAATATATCAATTACTTTACCGTTCTTATGAGGTCCTACCGAACATCCGCCGCCCATGTGAACAACGATGAGGTTAAGATCCTCGTACTTCTTACCGGCCTCTTTTGCGTAACGCTTTGCAACGGCCTTCTGATTAAGAGCATGGAACTTGCTCACTCTCGGAAGAGCGGGACATCCCGAATATCTTGCGATATCCATCATCTCGTCAACAACAACCGGGTCAACGATATACGAAGGGATCGACAGGCTGTCACCTATCTCTCTTGCAAGGATACCGCCGAGATTTGATGCATGCTGTCCCTGTACACCGACCTTAAGGTCTTCGAGAAGAGCATCCGTAACCTCATATGTTCCTCCGGGGATCGGCTTTAACATACCGCCGCGGCCAACGACGAAATCAAGAGTGGAAATGTCGAAGTTCTTCTCCTTAAGGAAATTAAGAATGATGTTCTTTCTGAAATCCTTCTGGGCGAAGATCGACTCATACGAATTGATCTCTTCGGTTGTATGTCTGAGCGTCTCGTCAAACATAAGGCTCTCGTTATCGAATATACCGATCTTTGTCGATGTGGAACCCGGGTTGATTATAAGACTCTTTAATCCCATATTGTTCTCCTTATGATACGCACTTCGAACGAATTTACACATTTCCCAAAAAGGCGCTTTCGCTCCGTTTCCGCACGTCACGTTACTAGACTCGTAAATACCTCGTCAAGTAACAACGTGCTCCAAGGCTTTTTGTGAAACGGTAAATCATTCTCAGTGCTTATTTCTTGAGTTCGTGTGCAACGATAGCTGCGAGTGCGATGGAATTGACCTTCGTCTCGAACGTATCGGCACGGCTTGTCAAAACGACAGGTGCCTTCGTACCCGTAAGGATACATCCGTTCTTCATATTCTCGACAACCTGCGTCATGCACTTGTAAACGAGGTTTCCTGCGTGAAGATCCGGGAAG
>JAILRJ010000061.1:0-4174 GCA_024698285.1 Lachnospiraceae bacterium
GTCATCCTCGGAACGTTCTTCAAGTACACTCTCTCTTCGCTTTCTTCATTTCTCGTGGATTACGGGATATTTTGCGGCCTTATCTATGCCATGGGCAGGAATGCCGCGACCGACAGCCGCTCGATATGGATAGCAACGGTCGTTGCCAGGATATGCTCATCGATGTTCAACTATATGATCAACAAAAAGGTAGTATTCAAGAGCAAGCGCGGAGCGTCAACTCTTGCGATGTACTATTGTCTTTGCGTAGTCCAGATGGCCGCATCAGCCGCACTGGTCGCGCTTCTTAACGCCACAGGTTTCATTCCACAGATCGGCAAGATCGTTGTCGACACACTTCTGTTTGTCATCAGCTTCCGCATACAGAAACTGATAATATTCAAATAATTTCGCACCGAATCAAACGAGGGCCGGATATGATCTACGAATGGACTTCCGAACGGGAGGAAGCCAACATCAAGAAGCACCATATTAACTTCTCAACGGCATCAAGGATTCTCGAGTCAGGTATAATAATCAGCGATTTCTATGGTATCAATAACCGCATTCAAAGATACGAGGAAGGATTTCTGAACATAGTTGCCATCAGGTCATCCTTTTTTATGATATGCCTTGAAATGAAAAGCGGGATCGTCTCAACGATAATAAGTGCACGTAAATTGCAGGAATACGAGGTGATGCGTTTATGGTGTTAGAATACAAACCCGCACTCCACGGGCAGGAACTGTCCGATCATGAGATCAACTACCTGATCAATCTCAAACCGAATTGCACGGTTTTTACCCCGATCGATCCCGAACTGACACACGAGCGCGTGCGACGGATGAAGAAATACGGCCGTGTCAGGGAAAGCGAGTCGGTATATCTGGCGTGATCTACTGCGTGATAAACCTCAGAAACTCTATCGCATGATCGATGCGAAGCGAATTGGCGGCAATGGTGAACACCGGGCGGTCATCTTCGGACTGCGCTATCGGGTACGCTCCGGCCTCGCCCATGTTATTAAGATATGAGCAGTTGTCAAGGTAGATTCCCGCGCAGTACGGGGTAAGGTCTTCACCCTCATAGTCTTCTATCTCATCGGCTGAGGGATCAAAATAATAGAGTTCGTAGTCCCGATCCTTCAGATCGTCCAGCAGGTCTTTCGGGAGCACTTTCTCAAAATCTGCAAACGCACTGCAGTTTGCAGGGCCTTCAATGATCTTCTTCGGGCCGATCACGACATCCACTTCCTGTGCGGCATATGACGCAATAAGCCTTTGCTGGAATGCGATCATCGTCGTATCGAAGTTGTCGGTCGAAAGAGTCGTATCGGTGCTGATAGTCAAATGCTCCTTCGTCAGGTCGATACCTTCCTCCCTGACAAAATCATCATACAGGGTATTACTCTTATCATATCCGAAATATGTGTTGAGCATCTCAACATCAAGGTACGTCGGCTTGGAATTCTCACGATAGTCCCGAATGAATATGCTGACAGCTATCACGGCAACGATCCCGCCGATGATCCACCACTTGTAGTAATCCCAGATGTATTCGACCTTCTTCTTACGGTCAAGTTCAGAGAACTTTGTCTTTTCCTTCGCGGACTGGTCCTTTATCATCTCGGCAAGCTCGCCGGATTCCGCCGTCTCCCTAGACTGTATTTCTTTGTCGTCAAGTCCGATCTTCATTAAAAATCACCTTACCGCTTCGCAGATCACCTTGCACATGTGATCAAGCATTGCATCCGTCATTCCGGGGTATACACCGACCCAGAACGAGTTATTCATTATCGTATCTGTATTGTCGAGATCACCGACAATCCTGTACCCCCTGCCCGATGAACGCATTTCGTCAAAGCACGGGTGTTTGGTAAGATTTCCCGCAAAGAGCGCCCTTGTCTGAACTCCGGCTGCCTCTATATGCTCAACCACAGCTTTTCTGTCAGCACCTTCACGACACGTCATCATAAATCCGAACCAACTCGGATCCGAATGCCTGGTTGCAACAGGAAGGATCAGTTTATCCTCAATATCAAGTCCCATCTCCGAAGCGCATTTTTGCAATCCATCACGAAGATGAGCAAAGTTCTTCCTTCTCTTCTCAACGAATCCGGGGAATTTCGCAAGCTGCGCGCACCCAACAGCCGCCTGCATATCAGTAGCCTTGAGGTTATAACCGAAATGCGAATATACATACTTGTGATCATACCCGAACGGAAGCTCTCCGTACTGTCCGTCAAAACGGTGGCCGCACAGATTATCTCTGCCGGAAGGACATACGCAATCCCTTCCCCAGTCACGAAGGCTCCTGCTTATCCTGTTAAGGAGTGAATCGTTAGTATATACCGCTCCGCCCTCACCCATTGTCATGTGGTGCGGCGGATAAAAGCTGGAAGTTCCTATATCACCGACGGTACCCGTATAATGCCATCCATCCGGCATTTCATAGCGGCTCCCGAGCGCATCGCAGTTATCCTCGATCAGCCACAGGCCGTGCTTATCACAGAACGTTCGAACAGCGCGAAGATCAAACGGATTGCCGAGCGTGTGCGCGACCATGACCGCTTTTGTCTTATCCGAAAGCGCATCTTCAAGCTTTGTTGCGTCGATATTATATTCGGGAATGGTTACATCAACGAACACAGGCACTGCACCGTACTGGATAATCGGAGCAACCGTAGTCGGGAAACCTGCTGCAACCGTGATAATTTCATCCCCGGGATACACGCGTCTGTCCATCCCGTCAACATTCTCCAGGAGTGATGATGTCAGCGTCATAAAAGCCAGGAGATTCGCACTTGATCCGGAATTGACAAGAGAGCAAAACCGCACTCCAAGATAGTCGGCAAGCGATTTTTCAAACTCATCAGTATATCTTCCGGCGGTCAGCCAGAACTCCAGCGCAGAATCAACAAGATTCGTCATCTCTTCGCTGTCATACACACGCGACGCATACGATATCCTGTCTCCCGGTTTAAACTCTTTCCCGGCGTTATGGAACGTCTCACAGTACTTCGACACACTCTCAAGTATCTGCATCCGCGCTTCTTTTTCGGTCATGTTCTCAAACATCTTGTAATCTCCAAATTATCCTATTATTTCTGATGCTTAATCCAATCTATCGTCCTTCTTGCGCCTTCGGCAAAATCCACCTTCGGTGAAAATCCGGTATCCTCATGAAGTCTTGAAATATCGGCACACAGGTGCATGACCTGTTTGTCGGAGTATGGTACCTCTCCGAATCCAAGCGGAAGCGAAGGGTCGATCAGATCTCTTATTATCTCTATGTATTCACGAAGCGGCCTTGCAACACCCGATCCGATCGGATAGATACCGCCATCCTTACCTCTCTCGGCAAGCGCCAGCATTGCTTCTCCGGCATCATCGGCATACAGGTAATCCCACATCTGATGTCCGGGTGTAAGGCTTGGCTTACGGCCGGACAAAAGCTGTGTTATCAGAGACATCACCATCGTCTTCTCACCGTCATAAGGTCCGTAAATACTGAGTATCCTCGGCCAAACATGGCGGATACCAAGTTCATGGCACAGCTCTCTCGTCTCTTTTGATGCGCGAAGCTTTGCCCGACCGTATTCGTTCTCGGGGTTACATGGCGTATCAGGTTTCAATACACCTTCCACGCGCCCGTATTCAGCCTGTGAACCTGCTCCGACAAATACCGGGCACCCGAGCCTTCCTGCAAGTCGAACCGCATCAAGAGCGTATGCTGCGTTCTTTTCCTGAAGTAGCTTGTCATTGCGTGTGTCGCCGAATGTCCCACACCATGAAAGGTGGATAAAAGCATCGGGGGATTCTATCCCCAGACGTTCAGCCGTGGCGTCTGCGAATTCCTCCAGTCCGCATTTTATCACACGCACAAGCGGATCTGACGGGATCCTTGCCAGTCTCGGGCTCTTGGGATTAACCAACAGAACCGCTTCAATGCCCTTCTCTATGCACTTCCTTGTGATCGCCATACCGACAACACCGGTGGCGCCTGTTATTATCACTCTTTGCATCTTATGAATCAATCAAACGTCCGGTTTCTGCCAAATACCGGCTCTACAACGCCTCCAGCGCCTTCCTGTCGATCTTACCGTTCTTATTGATCGGGAATTCTTCAAGTTGAACCGTCCTGCCCGGCACCATGAACTCCGGAAGCTTCTCCTTGAGCTTTGCGGAAAGCGCAT
>JAILRJ010000094.1:0-13450 GCA_024698285.1 Lachnospiraceae bacterium
ACAACACAGATGTCCGTCGGCCGGCTTGAGCATAATCTTGGATTGAATCTGGCTATATACAAGCACATCCGCCAGCTCTTCTTTAACTTGCTGGATGTCATAATCGTCTTCGTTCCATTGAAAACACTCCAGCAGTTCAGCCGCCTCGATAACTATTGATTTTGCAAGATTCGCCGGGGAATGAAACTGATCCCAATCCCTATCATCTGAAAACCGCCTGATTCTGTCTATTGTATCTTGCCTCATTTCTCAACTCTCCACTTCAATGAATTCTTGTAAATATTCCCTCAGATCGTTATCACAAACATAAATGTATGTTCCTCTTATTCCCTTCGTGAGCAAAACGTAGTATACATTTTTTATATATTCCAGAGGTTCCTGAGGATGTAATCCAGTATCTAGCCGGGCACACAAACGAAACAATGACAAAGCACTATCGTCGTATCAAGAAAAACTCTGATGAAATCAGAAGAGATTTGGCAAAGATAATAGATTTTGATGAGGTATCAGTCAGGTATCAGTCTCAAAAAGACGTGAAAGCATTGTAAATACTGAAAAAAAGTAGTCGGGGTGACAGGATTCGAACCTGCGGCCTCCTGGTCCCAAACCAGGCGCTCTAGCCAAACTGAGCCACACCCCGAAACGCAAATGCTATTTTATACGAATGCGATAACCGAGTCAATACGGATCGCACCCTCTGACTCGTGTGAAGCAGGCCGGCACCTGCCACTCCTTTCAAACGTAACGTATTTCAAACGAAGGTTTCTTCCCGTCCTCGATGGTGCCGACTATGTATGAGGGCTGGCGGCCGTGCTGCCTCGGGTAGGTCAGCGAGCCGGGATTTATGAGAGTCACGGGGCCTTCCTCGTGAACAACCGGAACGTGGGTGTGTCCGAAAAAGACGAAATCGGCGTGATTTTCGGCCGCGAGGTAAAAGAGCGGATCGTATCCGGAATACAGCCGATAGCGGTGGCCATGCGTCAGAACGGCCCTGTACCTTCCGATATCAAAGACCTCCATTCTTTCCATGAACGGATCGTAATCATTGTTCCCGGCGATGATGTGAAGCTGACAGTCAACCTTCATGCGAAGCCTGTCCTGCTCGCCTTCGATATCCCCGCAGTGTATGAGCATGTCAAACGGCTCTTCCCGGGCGATCACGTCGTACATCGTTTCGTTGCGCCCGTGTGTGTCGCTGAGTACCAGGATCTTCATTTACTGCTTCGGTTCCTTTTCCAAGATTTCCCTCATCATGCGAAGCGCCTTGCCCCTGTGCGAGATCGCATTCTTTTCTTCCGGAGGAAGTTCGGCGGATGTGCATCCCTTCTCCGGCAGGAAGAATATCGGATCGTACCCGAACCCGTTCTCACCCTTTATCTCGTGAGCAACGATGCCTTCCATGGTGCCGCGCACCGTTTCGCTCGATCCGTCCGGCCGCACATAGCAGACCGCACACACGAATCGTGCCGTGCGCTTATCGTCGGGCACTCCTTCCATGCGACGGAGCAATTCCGCATTCTTCACCGGATACGGCGTATCCTCTCCCATATAGCGGGACGAATATATCCCCGGCTCCTTTCCGAGCCAGTCTATCTCAAGCCCCGAATCGTCCGCGAGCGTCGGAAGACCGCTCTTTTTCGCGATGGCGCTTGCCTTCAGGTACGCATTTTCCTCAAACGTCGTCCCCGTTTCTTCAACGTCGACATAGCACCCCGCATCTTTCATGGACACGATCTCAATGTTCATTCCTTCCGTAATCTGACGGATCTCCCGCAGTTTATTTTCGTTTCCCGTAGCAAATATAACTTTCATTTCTGTCTCCTCAAGCCCTGACATTTTGCGAACCGCCTGCCCCGGTCTTCGGTCTCGACGCGGGCTTCGGCCCGTCGAACTCGTAGTAATACGTCTTCATCATGCCGTTATATATCTTGCGGTTTTTGTCCGCTTTTCTGCCCATGTACTTTTCCGCATCCGCATATCCCGTGATCACGAAAGCCGACCACGAATCGAGCGCCGCAAAGCGGTCAGCAAGCTCCTTATAAATATCCGTGATCTCATCTTTTTCCCCGATCCTCTCTCCGTACGGCGGATTGGTGACAAGGAATCCGTACTTTTTCGGATGCGACAGTTGCGCGACGGGACGTCTCTGAAAGTGGATAAGGTTCTCAACACCCGCTGCCGCCGCGTTTTCCCTCGCCGATTTGATCATGTCGTCATCTATGTCATATCCCTGAATGTCCGTCTCGACCGACATATCGATCAGATCGTTCGCCTCATCGATCGCCTCATACCACGCCTTTTTAGGGATTATTCCCCAGTTTTCCGCGGTAAACTCCCTGTTCATTCCCGGCGCGATATTTGCCGCCATAAGCGCTGCCTCGATCGGTATCGTCCCGCACCCGCAGAACGGATCCACCAGAATCCTGTCGGCCTTCCAGGGCGTCAGCATAATAAGCCCCGCTGCGAGATTTTCCGCCAGGGGAGCGTGACTGACAAGCTTCCTGTAGCCGCGCTTGTGGAGCGACTCTCCGGTCGAATCGAGCCCGACGAGCACCCTGTCTTTGTTTATGAATATCCGTAGCGGGTAACTGTCGCCGTCCTCGGAAAACCAGTCGGTCCTGTACTTTTCCTTCATCCGCTCGACCATCGCTTTCTTGACGATCGACTGTATATCGGAAGGGGAGAAGAGCTTCGATTTGACGCTTGCCGCCTTAGTCACCCAAAACTTCCCGTTTTCGGGGATGTACGCGGGCCAGTCGATGCGCTTTATGCCCTCAAACAGCTCCTCAAAGGACGTTGCCGTAAAATCACCCACGATCAAAAGCACTCTTTCCGCGGTCCGCAGGAACACATTCGCTCTTGCAACCGCCTCCGCGCCTCCGGCGAAAATCACACGCCCGTCCATTACTTCCGTGATCTCATATCCGAGTTTTATTATTTCTTTTTTCAGTACCGCCTCCATGCCGAAATGACACGGAGCCATCAATCTGTATTTTTCCATCACTCGGACATTGTATCACAAACTCACTTTAGGCAAAAGAATTTCGACCCGAAAAATCGCCGTATTTAAACCACATATTGTGCCCCTTGATTTGGTCTCATTCTACTGCTTGTGGAATCGTCACAAAGTCATCTGTCAAATCCCGCAATCCGCGTATTTACGGTGTCCGCAAGATGTTGTATCGCAAAAAAAGTTTGCCACTATTTTCCAAAAATGGTTGTTTTTTTTCCACATCCATAATATAATATCATTCGTAAGCGAGAATCTCCCCTTCAATAGATTCTCATTTACGACCCCTTATTAATTATTTATACTCCCCTCATCGTAGCCCGTTGGTTCCCCCTTCGGGCTACAGTACTTTATGTCCGGGCCGAAGGGCCGGACAGGCAGAGCGCCGTTTGAGCGGGTACGGTACTGTATTGACACGGCGACGCCTGCGAAGCAGGTGTTGTCTATGAAAGCAGGAAGATGCCTTACTTCACGATAAGCGCCGTTTGAGCGGGTACGTTACCAAAGCTCCCTCTTTTTCGGAGTCTTTTTTTATTTCCCCAAAGAATGTATAATAAAAAAGATTTTGAATTAACTTCTTTGAATAACAGCAGAAAGGAACCGGATATCATGGATACTAAGAAATTAGCACTCGAGAAGCACGAAGAATGGCAGGGAAAGATCGAAGTCACACCGCGTTGCCGCGTGGAATCGATGGACGATCTTGCGATCGCCTATACACCGGGCGTTGCGCAGCCGTGCCTCGAGATCAAGGATGATATAGATCTTTCTTATAAATATACGAGAAGATCCAACCTCGTAGCCGTCATCACCGACGGATCCGCGGTACTGGGTCTCGGAAACATCGGTCCCGAAGCGGGAATGCCCGTTATGGAAGGCAAATGCGTACTGTTTAAAAGATTCGGGGATGTCGATGCTTTTCCGCTTTGTATCAAGTCAAACGATGTGGATACGATCGTTGAGACCGTCGCACTTTTAGAAGGTTCATTCGGAGGCGTCAACCTCGAGGATATCTCGGCACCGAGATGTTTTGAGATAGAGAAGAAGCTTAAAGAGCGTTGCAGTATCCCCATCTTCCACGACGACCAGCATGGAACGGCCGTTGTCGTTCTGGCGGGTCTTATCAATGCCTTAAAGCTTGTCGGCAAGAAGCTCGAAGATATCGAAGTTGTGGTAAGCGGTGCGGGCGCAGCCGGTATCGCCATTACAAAGCTTCTTATGCAGACAGGTCTGAAGAATGTTATACTTTGCGACAGGACCGGTGCCATATATGAGGGAAGGGATAATCTCAACCCGATCAAGGAGGAGATGGCCAAGGTTTCCAACCGCCTTATGAAGAAGGGTAAGCTCGGGGATGTCATAGACGGAGCCGATGTGTTCATCGGAGTGTCGGGTCCCGGAGTCCTTACAAAAGAGATGGTGGCAAAGATGGCGGACAAGCCGATCGTTTTCGCTATGTCCAATCCCGTTCCGGAGATAACTCCCGAAGAGGCAAAAGAAGCCGGTGTTGCGATCATGGCAACCGGAAGAAGCGATTATCCCAACCAGATAAACAACGTTCTTGCTTTCCCGGGAATCTTCCGCGGAGCGCTTGATGTTCGTGCATCCGATATAAACGAGGAAATGAAGCTTGCCGCAGCATACGCCATAGCCGATATCGTTACCGATGCCGACAGAAGCCCCGAATACATAATACCCGACAGCTTCAACTTGAATGTTAAACCCGCCGTTGCAAAAGCAGTAGCCGATGCCGCAAGAAAGAGCGGCGTTGCACGCATCTGAGCGATCAACCTTTGATACAACGGAAATATAACAAAAGGACCGTCAACGGTCCTTTTAATTTACTTATTTAATATCTCTGACCGATGCTCCCTCGAGCACTTTGCCCGGGACGAGTATCTTGTCGATCAGCGTGCTCTTCGGATCACGGATGAGCCTTATGAGCGATTTGGCCGCTATGCGTCCTATCTCTTCGCTGTTCTGCTGATATGTCGTAAGCTTCGGATGAATGATCTGCGATACATACAGTCCGTCGTATCCGGCAACCGATATGTCGTTCGGAACGGAAAGGCCGGCTTTTTCTATGGCATTCAGGCCGCCGATCGCGGAATAATCATCCGGATAGAGAATACATGTGGGACGGTTTCTCTGAGCGAGAAGCTGCTCCGTATATTTTGCCGCAAGCTTGGGATTACGGTATGCCGAAGCGCATAACAGGCTGTCATCGGCGGTTATCCCGAGCTCTTTTAACGTATTGTAATAACTTGCCACACGGTTTCTCGTAACGGCCGTATCATCACCGTATATGTACCCGATCCTCTCGTGTCCGAGCGAATGGACGTATTTGATCAGGTCATGCATACCGCCTATATTATCGGAAACAACGGATATACGGTTATCGAAGACATGGTCGATCGTGACCACCGGAAGATCGCTGTTTATAAGATCAATGACATCCCTGTCGTCAAAATCGACGCAGGCGATCACAACGCCGTCAACTCCGCGGAAATGCGCATGTTCCAGATATGTCATCTTCTGGCTTGTCGCATTGATGAACGTGATATCGTATCCCGATACCTCGGTCACGCGCTTGAAACTGTCCAGGACCCTTGCGAAATAGTCATGGGTCAGACCGCTTCGACCCTCATCGACAAACAGTACGCCGATATTGTTCGTACGCTTGGTCTTAAGTGCCCTTGCCGAGCTGTTCGGAAAATAACCAAGCTTCTCTGCTATCTCCCTGATATTCTTCTTGGTATCCGGGCCTATATCATCGTGGTCATTCAGCGCTTTGCTCACGGTAGCGATCGAAACGCTGCATTTATCCGCGATATCCTTAAGTGAAACCATAAAAAATCTCCTTAATCGTTTTCGTTAATTAGTATATATCAATTATCTCCACTTTTCTATCCTTATTTTCGGTTTTTTTGTACAAAATCCCAAATAGATTTTGTTACATTTAACAAATATGTTATTTTCGCCAATTTTTTTGTTGTCTGAGCACAATATTTATCATATACTACCTTTAGCGGTTTTTATTTTTTTTGTTTTTTACTTAAACGTTTAAGAATGGAGAAAAGACTATGAAGTATGGATTTTTTGATGACGATAATGCCGAATACGTCATTACCACCCCGAAGACTCCGCTCCCTTGGATCAACTATCTCGGGACAAATGATTTTTTCAGTCTGATATCAAACACGTGCGGCGGCTATTCCTTCTATAAGGATGCCAAGCTCCTCCGCCTGACACGTTACCGTTACAACGGGGTGCCCGCAGACGTAAACGGAAAATACTTCTATATAAAGGATGGCGACTGCGTCTGGAATCCCGGATGGCAGCCCACCAAGACAGAGCTTGATCTGTATGAGTGCCGTCACGGTATCGGATACAGCAAGTTCAAGGGTGTCATGAAGAATATCGAGGCGAACGTTCTCTCATTCGTTCCGATCGATGACACATGTGAGATCAGCAGGATCACACTTACAAACAATTCTTCCGAAAACAAGAGCATCAAACTCTTCTCATACGTGGAGTGGTGTCTTTGGAACGCGGACGATGACATGAAGAACTTCCAGAGAAACTTCTCAACCGGGGAGGTTGAAGTCGTCGGTTCGGACATTTATCACAAGACAGAATACAGAGAACGTCGTAATCACTTTGCGGTTTATTCGGTAAACGCAAAGATCGACGGTTTCGATACATCAAGAGATGCCTTCCTCGGCGCTTATCATGACAATCATGATCCCGAGGTCGTTTGCGAAAAGGGCCAGTGTACAGATTCGATCGCACACGGCTGGTCACCCGTTGCGGTTCATCAGATCAATGTGGACCTTGCTCCCGGCGAGACAAAATCATACGTCTTCGTTCTCGGTTACTGCGAGAATCCCGTTGAGGACAAATGGGAATCAAAGGGCGTCATCAACAAGAAGCCTGCAAAGGAAATGCTTGCAAAGTACCGCACCGATGCAGACGTTGACAAGGCATTCGCAAAGCTTTGCGACTACTGGAAAGGCCTTCTTTCCATCTACTCCGTTAAATCGAAGAACGACAAAGTCAACCGTATGGTCAACATCTGGAATCAGTACCAGTGCATGGTAACGTTCAACATGAGCCGTTCCGCTTCATATTACGAGTCCGGTATCGGCCGTGGAATGGGCTTCAGAGATTCCAACCAGGACCTTCTCGGTTTCGTACACCTCATCCCCGAGCGTGCAAGGGAGCGTATCATCGATATCGCATCCACACAGTTCGAGGACGGAAGTGCATACCATCAGTACCAGCCACTTACAAAGAAGGGTAATTCCGACATCGGATCGGGATTCAACGATGATCCGCTGTGGCTCATTGCCGGAACGAGCGCATACGTTCGTGAGACCGGAGATCTTTCGATATTAAAGGAAATGGTTCCTTATGATAATGACATGAGTGTTGCAACAACTCTCATGGAGCACCTTAAGAGATCGTTCGACTACATCGTGAACCACAAAGGCCCTCATGGTCTGCCTCTTATAGGAAGAGCCGACTGGAACGACTGCCTGAACCTCAACTGCTTCTCTGAGCATCCGGGCGAATCATTCCAGACTTTCGGACCTTCGGAAGGTCCGGTTGCAGAGTCTGTATTCATCGCCGGAATGTTCGTCAAATACGGTGAGGAATACGCTCAGCTTTGTGACGAGACAGGCGATACGGCCGAAGCCGAAAGAGTACGCGGCGAAGTTGCTAAGATGTACGACGCAGTCCTCAAGGACGGCTGGGACGGCGACTGGTTCGTAAGAGCATACGATGCATACGGCAAGAAGATCGGTTCCAAGGAATGTGAGGAAGGTAAGATCTTCATCGAATCGAACGGCTTCTGTTCACTCGCAGGTATCGGTGTCAAGGAAGGACTTGCCGAAAAGGCCCTTGATTCCGTTAAGGAGCATCTCGACTGCAAGTACGGCGTGATGATCCTTCAGCCCGCATATACGGTGTATCATCTCGAACTCGGCGAGATCAGTTCCTATCCGCCCGGATACAAGGAGAATGCAGGTATCTTCTGCCACAACAATCCTTGGGTATCTATCGCGGAGACGGTTATCGGCCGCGGAGACAGGGCATTTGAGATCTACAAGAAGACATGCCCCGCTTACACGGAGGAGATATCGGAGATCCACAAGACAGAGCCTTACGTATACTGCCAGATGGTAGCGGGTGCGGATGCATATCTGCCCGGCGAAGGCAAGAACTCATGGCTCACGGGTACCGCCGCATGGACATTTACCAACATCAGCCAATACATCCTCGGCGTTTATCCGACACACAAGGGACTTCAGATCGATCCGTGCGTGCCTCATGATTTCGGCGATTTCGAGATAACCCGTAAGTTCCGCGGAGCTACATACAACATATCCGTCAAGAATCCTTCAAATGTCGAGAAGGGCGTCAAGAGCATGACCGTAAACGGAAAATCGGTTGACGGCTGCATCGTTCCGATCGAAGACGGTGTTAAGGAATACAATGTTGAGGTTACCCTCGGCTAAAAGAAATAAGTGACCCCCCTAGTTAAAAGGCACAGGTGAAATCACCTGTGCCTTTCCTTTTCTCTTATGTATTCCGGATGTTTTGTCTACTCTGTCTTGATGACCGCTTCCGCTATACCTCGTATTATTGCGAACAGCACTCCCGAAACGGCCCATATGATCCATGTTTTGTCCCATCCGTTCGTGAGGAAGCTTACAGCAAGGAATACAGCCACGATCGTAAGCCAGTATACACGTGTCAGCACCTCAAGCTTTGCATTCATCTTCTTTGCTTTGGGTGAATAATCTCCCGTCTGAAGGAGCACCTTGTATGAAGAATTGACCGCACATATCGAAACGAACAGATATACAGCCGATGCAACCAGCACGAGCAGGAGCGCAACCATGCAGGTAACGATAACCGGAGACATTCCGAGTACCGAGCACACGATCAGAGGTACCGAACCGAGCACGCACAGCAATACACCCGTAACAAGTGCCCTGGTATTGGAAGACTCATTCGATGCAAGCCTTTCTTTTGCCATTCCGTCAACGCCGTATTCGGTCTCGAACTCTTCTTTTTCAAGAAAATCATATTTTCCGAGCTTCCCGCCCTGTGTAATGAACAGGAATATACCGGTCCCGACCTGAAGGAACAGGAACACAAGCCCGATCGCCGTGGCAATACCCTCGGAAATGCCGTATGTTCCGGCATTCGCAAGACCCGTCATTATAATGAGTATTGCCGGAGATGTGATGCAGAGTGCCACACCGATCCCGATCTTGGGAAGCACCTGCTTGCGAAGCGAAATGTATTCGGAAGCTTCGTCCATCGAAACCTTCCTCATCGGAGGAACCGAATCAACCGACTCGCTTCTGACCATACCGTCCGAAGTTTCTATCTCATCCTTTAATAAGTAGTCGGTGCTCACTCCGAACAGTTCCGCCATCTTCAGGATCTTGGACAGATCCGGCACGCTCTGTGCACCTTCCCATTTGGATACCGACTGTCTTGACACGCTTAGCATGTCCGCGAGCTCTTCCTGTGACCAACCGTTCTTTTTTCTTTCATTGATTATCTTGTCTGCTAAAATCATTTCATCTCATCCTTTCTTTGCTTCGATTTGTTCGAACAAGCAGATGATACGATTTTTTGCGGTTGCATTCCATAAAGCGGTCTTTTCAATCTGTCAACCGGGGGTTGCGATTATGTATCATTCATATGTCAAAGCGTCAATGGGATTCATCTTTGCGGCCTTGTTTGCGGGATAATACCCGAAGAACAGACCGATGGCCATCGAAAAGGCCACAGATTCGACTATGCTCGAGATTGACGCATGTGCCTCGGCTTCCATCAGTTTCGCAGCAAATGATCCGCCCGTAACGCCGAGTATGACCCCGATGATACCTCCGATGGAACAAAGCACCATTGCCTCTATGATGAACTGAAGGCGGATGGATCCGTTTGTGGCACCGAGCGCCTTACGTGTTCCGATCTCACGCGTCCTCTCCGATATCGACACGAGCATAATGTTCATAACGCCGATACCGCCGACAAGAAGTGCGATTCCCGCGATAACGGAGATCGCGGTCGATATTGTTCCGAGCATTTTTGTAAGCTCATCAAGCATGCTTTCCATACTCGATGTCGTGACTTCGAACGTCCTGTTCGAATGATAATATCTGTCAAAAAAGATCTGTATGCGGCTGCGCAGTTCCTTGGAATCCACGGACGTATCGGTCGTCTTTGCAACTGTGAAGCTCTGATATCCGTCGACATGCGAATGGTTCTTGACACAGCCCAGTGTTGTATATAGCGTAGTCTCACGATCATCGTTTCCGCCGAACAGCATTCCGTTATCCTCGATCTTATACACACCCACTACCGTAAAATCATAAAATTTACGTCCCGAAATAACCTGGACATTCTTTCCGATCATTTTGTCGTAATCCTCGCTGCTAAACAGCTTCTTTACGGCATAATCTGACAAAAGGCACGCTGATTTACCGCCTTTTTGAGCTTTATCGCCTATCTCTCGTCCTGCCAGAAGTTCGATCTTCTCTCCTTTAAAATATCCCTCATCTCCGCCCGTAATGGAAACTGCGGCACTGTTACGTCCCAGCGTTATTCTTCCGGAGCCGAGACTCTCCGACAGGAGTATGTTGCTTATCTGTGAACCGAACTCCTCCTTGAATTCTTCGATCATGTAATCCTTAATGAAATCTTTCTCCGCGGGGAACTTTCTGTCTCTTCTGCCCCTGAATTCCAGGCCGCTTTGTTCTCCCTTGACGGCTTCGGTCTCTCTTTGGGTAACACCGATCATGATGTTGGTCGCACCCATCGAGGACATCGAATCGTTAAAACTGGTCGTAACGGAGTTACCGACCGTACGGATGGCGATAACCGCGCCGATACCGATTATGATACCGAGCATTGTCAGTATAGCTCTCATCTTATTGGCCAGTATCGACGATATGGCCATTGAAATGTTTTCACCCAGCAGCAACTTTTCCGGTCCCCTTTCTTTCGCTTACGATCAATCCGTCATGGAGCGTCATGATACGCTGAGTTTCCTCGGCAAGCTCCGGAGAGTGCGTGATCAGCACTATCGTTTTACCCTGCTCACGGTTCAGTTTATGGAATATATCCATGATCAGCCTTCCGGTTGCGGAGTCAAGCGCACCCGTAGGCTCGTCCGCAAGTATTATAGCCGGATCGTTCGCCATCGCACGTGCGATCGCGACACGCTGTTTCTGTCCGCCCGAGAGCTCATCGGGGGTGTGGTACATTCTCTCAGACATCCCCATCATATCCAAAAGCTTCTTGGCGCGTTCGTTTCTCTCTCTTTTTCCGACACCGGCATACAGCATGGGAAGTTCCACGTTCCTGATCGCCGTCATCCTGGCGATCAGATTGTATGTCTGGAACACGAATCCTATCTTCTTATTTCTTATAGCCGACAGATCGTCCTCTTCGGCATTGAACATATCGAATCCATCAAGCTTGTACTGTCCCATCGTCGGAAGATCCAGCGCCCCGATCATGTTCATAAGCGTTGATTTTCCCGATCCGGACGGTCCGACAACCGCCACGAACTCGCCCTCGTATACCTTGAGGTTGACACCGTGGAGCACTTCAAGTTCGTTCGGCTTACCTATAAAATACCGCTTAACGATATTGTTCATGTCTATGATAAGCTTATTATCCACTTACATTTCCCCGCCGAATATGGACATATCCTGCTGAAGTTCACCGGCCTTACTGTCTACAAGTACGGTCATACCCTCTTTGATCTCGGGTGATGATATCTCCGTATAGAAGTCTCCTTCGAGCCCGACCTTAACCTTGATCTCTTTGGCATTTCTCTTGGCATCGGGAGGTGCAGCTCCGAACGACTTGGACTCATCATCCAAATCATCCGCATCCATCGTCTTACCGTCGGACCCGACAACCGTTATGCCGAGAATCTCCTTGGCCTCGCTGTCCGCGGAGTCTTTGTCCTCTTTTTTATCTTCAGCTTCGGTTACGTATATATATGTGTCCCCATCGTCCTTCTGCTCGATAGCATCGTAGGGCACAGCCAGAACATTCTCATGCGTATCAACAAGGATGTTAAGCTTCGCGCTCATACCGAACTTGAGTCTCTCGTCCTTGTTCAGAATATCGATCTTGACCTCGAATGTACTGGATGATGACGTTGTTGCAGCCGAGGCGGTCGCGGTACCGGTGCTTGAAGCGGACGTCGCGGTGGGCGCGACGAAAGTCACTTTGCCCTTGATCTCGTCATCCCCCGTTGCATCCGTCATGATAACAACATCCTGACCTATCTTGACATTGTTGATATCGTACTCATCAACCTGCGTCGTAACTTCATATACGTCAACGGCCTGGATCGTCATGAGTGCACCGGTCGTAGCCTGATAACCGTTACCTTCCTGGGCGTTCACGGCCGTGACAAGACCCGATATCGGAGCGGTGACGATGTAGTTTTCCAGCGAATCCTCATTCTGTTCCTTCTGGCGCTCAAGATTCTTGACGTTATCGTTGGCCTGAAGGTTGCCCTTGTTGTAGTTATAATCAGACGAAGCGTTGTTGAATCCCGCATCATATCCGGCTTTGTTGAAGTCGACGTATGCAAGGTCGAAATTACGCTGTGAATTGTCTACCGTTGTCTGTGCACTCTTCGCGGCTTCCTCGAGTTTTTCGAGATTGTCGCTATAGGAATCATCAAGAGCCGTCCTGTATTTTGTGATCTTTGAATTAAGAGATGCAATGTCATTAGTTAACTCTGCAACCTCATCATAATTATCCGGTTTCGCCTGAGCATCAGCCAGATCCTTCTGTTTTTTCAGGAGTTTCTCCTGAACTTCATCAATATGCTCTTTTGCCTCTTCATGAAGCGCTTTAAAGTCCGACACATCGTTGCAGGCCTTCTGCAGTTTTTCCTTGTCATTCTGCAGATCCTTGTCGGCTTTCTGCAACTTTTCATAAGTTGTCGCAACATTATACGTCTGACCGTCATAACCCTTAACGTATGCATTGTTCCGGTCACCGGCATCAAGCGCCTTTGCCTGTTTTGCTTCGGTTATATCCTCTTCGAGCTGGCCGATCTTCTTGTTGATATCTTCAACGGAGAACGTAACGACTATGGCTCCCTCATTTACCATGTCGCCGACCTTGTAGTTGACCTTGTCGATCTTGACTCCGGCAAGGGGACTCGTAAGTGTTCTGACATCCTTACTCTGGATCGTTCCTGTTGTGCTGATAGCCTTGGATATTGTCCTTCTCTCGATCTGGGCCGTCTGGACCTTGTTCTGGGCCATCATCTCCTCAAGCTTCTTCTTGGCATCCATCACCTTATAGACAATAAACCCGATGATGGCGAGGATCACCGCGACTATGATAAGTATCTTCCTGAGCCTCTTCTGCTTATCTTTC
>JAILRJ010000099.1:0-6570 GCA_024698285.1 Lachnospiraceae bacterium
TTCCAACCGATGAATAAATGGAAAACCTGGCAGATCGTTCTGTTTGTAGCATTATGCGTATGTCTGAACGTTGGCGGGAAACTGCTTGCGGTCTGGCTTGAACTGCCGATATGGGCCGATTCGTTCGGAACGGCTCTGTGCGCATGCATAGCGGGACCATTCTGCGGTGCCATAGTCGGATTTACGGGTAACCTTGCTTACTGTGTGGTCAATCATCTTTCAGCGGCATATTCGGTCACAAGTATCGCACTCGGTGTCATCATAGGCATAGCGGCAAAGAAGAACTGGTTCGAACAGTTCTACGGTTTCATGAAGGCGGCTTCTTTTGCCGTATTCACGTCTTTGATCGTATCCGTTCCCATCAATTTCATTTTCGGCGGAGGTTATACCGGTAATAAATGGGGTGACGGGGTCATTGATTATCTTCTTGATAATGAATGGCCGTTCCTCGTATCAGGTATACTCGGACAGCTTGCGATCGAATTTGCGGATAAACTTCTTACCATCACGGCAGTTTATATCGTGATCATGCTGAAGCGTCAGCGCGGCAACGGAAATATCGAGAAGACCGTCGACGGGACGGGCCCGGCAGGAGCGGTCATTTTGCTCTGCTTGTTGATGGGACTGTCATCTGCATCTCCGGTAAATGCCGCAACAGCATCCGCCACGGAGATCCCCGATTACAATGATTATGTTCAGACCGTATACAGTAACAATAACGGACTCCCCTGCGGCGAAGCAAACGATATAGCGCAGACAAATGACGGTGTTCTGTGGATAGGTACGTATGCGGGATTGTACAGATATAACGGCAGAGAGTTCCGCTGGGTGGATGACTACGATTCCGTCAGAAACGTCAACTGCCTGTACGTTGACGAAGAGGGACGTATGTGGATAGGCACCAATGATAACGGCCTGTCAATTGCCATACGTGAAAAGGTCGTAAATGTACTTGATGAGTCCGAAGGACTTCCTTCCAATTCGGTGCGCTGTATCATAAGAGCGACTGACGGATATTATTATGTCGGTACGACCGCGAGCATGCAGATACTTGTAATGAACAACGGCATGAAAGCGATCAATACGCTTGAGGAAGTCAACTATGCCGACAGTATAACCGCCGATGAGAACGGTCATGTGGCAGCCGTTGCATCCGACGGCCGTCTGTTCCTTATGAAGGAAGGAAACATACTGTGCTCGAAACAGCTGCCGGAAGGGCAGGACATATATAACTGCTGTGCTTTTGCTCCTGACGGGACACTGATGGTCGGATCTTCAACAAACCGAATATACAGTTACGATGTTGCGGGAGACGATCTTAAACCCTTGAAGGTCACAACGTGTGAAGACGTCACCAGTATAAACAATCTGAACTATATTGACGACGGAACACTGTTCATATCAACTGACAGCGGTGTGTCATATATGGACAGGAGCGGTTATCATAAACTCAACACCAATGAATTTAACAATTCCATAGACAATATGCTTTATGATTACCAGGGTAACCTCTGGTTCACGTCATCCAGACTCGGTCTCATGAGACTGACAAAATCGCCATTCAAGGATGTGTACGGAGCCATAGGTATGGAAAGGCGTGTCGTTAATGCCATTGTCTCATGGAAGGATTGCTATTATATCGGGACGGACAAAGGTCTGGATGTTGTAGACAGAGGATGTCACCGCCAGATTCAAAATGAACTGACCGCGGAGCTTGACGGTAAACGTATACGATGTATGTACGTGGATGATATAGGACATCTCTGGGTATGCACATACGGCAACGGTCTGATGGAGTACTCGCCTGACGGCGAAAATTGGGCATACAACGCCGAAAACGGCAGCTTCGGAAGCAGGGCGAGAATAGTGACCGGTTTGTCGGATGGGACGATACTTGCCGCAGGTGATACCGGGATAAGCTTCATCAGGGATCATAAGATACAAAAGACAATACGTAACGAGGACGGCCTTATCAATTCGATGATACTGACCGTTTCCGAGAGAGGTGACGGTACTGTACTCGCAGGTACAGACGGAGACGGTATCGCGGTGTTAAAGGACGGCAAGGTTGATAAAATGCTCACACGTGAGGACGGCCTTTCGAGTGACGTTATCCTCCGAATGGTAAAAGATCCTAAATCCGAGGGAGTGTTCATAGTCACGAGTAACAGCCTGTGTTATCTCGATTCGGAAGGAGCGATACGTGTACTCGACAAATTCCCGTATTTTAACAACTATGATATATGGGTCAAAGATGAAGATACGTTCTTTGTAATGTCAAGTGCCGGAATATATGTTGTGGAACGTGACGAACTTGTTGCCGGAGGCGAGATCGCCTGGGAACTTCTGGATGCCAGAAGAGGACTGGGTACTTCGCTGACTGCGAACTCATGGAATTATTACAACGGAAGTGGGGAATTGTTCCTGCCGTGCGATTCCGGTGTATATATCATAGACGTCGATAAATACAACAGTGATGTCCGTTCATACAGAATGCAGCTTGCTGCAGTCCGGCTTGACGGCGTGCCACAGCCTCTTGCCCGTGCCGGCGCGATAACGGTCGGTCAGGGTATCAGCCGTGTCGAACTGGACCCCGAGATATTAAACTATACCATCCAGGATCCGAATGTAGGATATTTCCTTGAGGGATTTGACAGCCAGTGGACCATAATACCGCAGAACAATCTTAACAACATAATATATGTCAATCTTCCCGCGGGAAAATATACGTTCCATCTTGCCATCTTCGATACGGCCGGAGAACGTGTTCTTGAGGAACGTAAATTCGAGTTGGAAAAGGTCGGAGAGATATATGAGCAGAAGAACTTCAGAGTGTATATGTTCATGCTGCTGTCCCTCTTCATTATCTGGTGCACGTGGCTTGTTGTTCAAAGACAGCTTAATCAGCAGCAGATCAAATTGAATATGGCCAATGAGACGGTCATGGCTATCGCAAACGCAGTCGATGCCAAGGACGTAAGAACACACGAACACTCACAGCGTGTTGCGGAGTATTCCGCACTGATCGCAGAAGAGATGAAGTGTTTCAAATGGTGGCAGCGCAATAAAGAAATTGCCAACCTCAAGAAAGCGGCACAGATGCATGATATCGGTAAGATAGCTATTCCCGACAGCGTGCTTAACAAAGTCGGCAGACTGACCGATGAGGAATACGCAAAGATGAGATCACATGTTGAGAGCGGTGCCGAGATACTTAAGGACTTCACGCTTGTCGAGCATGTTGTTGACGGAACAAGGTACCACCATGAACGCTATGACGGCAAAGGTTATCCCGACGGATTAAAGGGCGAGGATATTCCTCTTTACGGACGTATAATAAGCGTGGCCGATACGTTTGATGCCATGACGAGTAACCGTGTTTACCGTAATCACATGGATACCGATTATGTTATGAACGAGATGAAACGCGGAAGAGGCACGCAGTTCGATCCCGATGCACTTGATGCGTTCTTCCGATTGATCGATAAGGGTGTGATAAACCTCGATGAGATCTACGCTCATAAACGTGCGGAGATAAAACAGGCCGAGGGCGAAGCGCAGGAGGAACTTAAGCGCCGCGCCGAAGAAGATAAGAAGATACAGGCTGCCGAGATGGAAAAAGAAGGGGGAAGCGACGAGGAACAGAGATTTGATAACGGGAAAGGAGCAGATGTATGAAACGGGTATATATCACAACGGCACTTACCTGTCTTGGCATTTTGGTTGCTCTGATGATCTGTTTCAGACTTCTTAACCTGTCTGCCGGAAAAGACAATCTGACTGTCGGCTTCATTTACGACAACGATGAGAGTACACCTTATACTTATAACTTCTCGCTTGCCAAGGATGCTCTTGAGAAGAAATACGGGGAAAAAGTCACTATATTAACATGCAGCAATGTTCTTGACGACGAGATGGAAGAGCCCCTCAGGGAACTTGCCGATAAAGGCTGTGACATCATATTCTTCAACGGATACAGCGAACTTGTAAGACAGCTTGCACCCGAATATCCGAACATACAGTTCTGTCAGACATCCTATATGGATATGAGCGATCAGACTGTCCCGGCCAATTATCATACATTTAAGGGAGAAGCATATCAGGGAAGGTATGTGAGCGGTATAGCCGCGGGACTGAAGATCAGACAGATGATCCTGGACGGTCTTATCACGGAAGATCAGGCTGTTGTCGGTTTTGTCGCGGCATTTCCGACATCCGAGGTTATATCAGGATACACGGCTTTTCTGATGGGAGTACGTTCGGTCGTTTCCCAGGCCGTCATGCATGTATGTTACACGCAGACATGGAGCAGTTATGCTCAGGAAAAGAGCGCGGCACAGCATCTTATCGATGAAGGAAGCCTTATAATCTCACAGCATACGGATACGATAGGACCAGCAATTGCGTGTGAGGAAGCCATGCAGAATGGCAGAGAGGTGTTTTTCGTCGGAAACAATCAGAGTATGTCTGAAGTCGCTCCGGGTACTTCACTGGTCACTTCAAGGATATGTTGGGAACCTTACGTTCTGTCGGCTGTTGAGGCGGTCATGACCGATAAGAGTATAGAATCGATCGTTACCGGACGCATTCACGGAAACGATGTTTCAGCCGGATTTGACAAGGGCTGGGTGGAGATGCTCGATCTGAACCTGCAGGTGGCTGCACCGGGCACGGAACTTGCCATGCAAAGAGCTGAGGAAAGATTCAAGCACGGTAACGTGGATTTTGTTTTCAAAGGTAATTATGTCGGTACGGATCCCGACGATCCTTCCGATACTTTTGATCTCAAGAACGGATATATTGAAAACGAGAATACATCGTATCCGATGTTTCATTACATACTTAAGGATATAATCACAATCGATGATTGAATATAAATATACGAATATAATCACGGAGGGTTACAGACATGCAATTCATTGACAGTATTAAAGAACGCGCAAAACAGGATATCAAGACGATAGTCCTGCCGGAGAGTAACGACAGAAGGTCGCTGATAGCGGCGCATAAGATACTCGAGGAAGGTATCGCCAACCTTATCATGATCGGAAAAGAAGAGAAGATCATGGACGGTGCGAGATGGCTCGAGCTCGATCTGTCAAAGGTCAAGGTCGTTGATCCCGAGACAAGCGACAAGTTCGATGAATATGCCCAGAAGCTGTTCGAACTTCGTGAGAAGAAAGGGATGACACTCGAAAAAGCGCAGGAGCGTCTTCGTACAGATAACCTGATGTGGGGCGTCATGATGGTCAAGATGAACGATGCGGACGGAATGGTCGCGGGTGCGTGCCATGCAACGGCTGATGTTCTTCGTCCTTCGCTTCAGATACTCCGTACTGCTCCGGGTGTTGATCTCGTATCGGGATTTTTTATACTTGATGTTCCCGACTGTGAATTCGGCGAAAACGGAACATTCCTTTTCGCTGACTGCGGACTTAACCAGGATCCCACGTCGGAGGAACTTGCGAGCATAGCGAATACCTCGGCAAAGAGCTTTACTTCGCTTGTCGGAGCAAAGCCTATAATCGCGATGCTGTCGCACTCTACAAAAGGAAGCGCAAAGCACCCCCTTGTAGATAAAGTCGCAAATGCCACGGCTATCGCAAAGGAAAGATACCCCCAGCTTCTTCTGGACGGTGAGCTTCAGACCGATGCCGCAATAGTTCCCGCGGTTTCGCGTCACAAATCTCCCGATTCGGAGATAGGTGGAATGGCTAACGTACTCATATTCCCGAACCTTGATGCAGCCAACATAGGATACAAACTTGTCGAGAGACTTGCCAAGGCTGAGGCCTACGGCCCAATGCTCCAGGGACTGTCCCGTCCCGTGAACGATCTGTCGCGTGGCTGCGACGCCGATGATATTGTCGGTGTAGTTGCACTTACCGCGGTACAGGCACAATTGTTGTAATTTAAGACAGGAGTCGTTGACAAATCCGCAGTTACGGATTATTATTAGTCCGTAACTGCGGATTTTTTGAGGCTATATATGGAGATAAGCGAGAGAATAATAAACAGAATGAAGGAGATCGGTCTGTCCCAGAAGGAATTTTCCCGATTATCTGGTATCCCCGAAAGCACAATAAGTGACTGGAAGAAGAAGGGAAACACGCCCAAGACCGAGAAGCTTCTGGAGATATGCGATATTCTCGGGCTATCCATATATGAATTGCTCGGTAGAGAAGGAGAGTTTACTGCTCCTGATTATGTATTGACGTCACAGGAGAAAACGATCATAGAAACACTCCGTTCAGCGGATGGAGATACACGAAACAGGATAAAGTCATATTTCGAAGGTTTTGCCGAGAGTTATCGTAACAATACTGATATCGAGGTTTCGGCACCGATTCCTGCTAATACCGACACGGATTTGTTGCAACAGAAGTTTCTTGCAAGAAAGCTCAGGAAACTCGCGCGCCTAGACAGGATCAAGCTCGATGAATCAGTCCACTCCGCTGAGCATAATCTACATCTCTTCAAGTATCTGGATTACCTTGGAATAGACAAGCTTGACTATATAAAGGATTACTTTTCACATATTCAGCCGTTCATGTTGCGGGAGATGAGATC
>JAILRJ010000004.1:0-12551 GCA_024698285.1 Lachnospiraceae bacterium
CTCGGCACGCTTTGCCTCTTCAGCCTTTCTCGCCGTCACAACCGGATCTTCCTCGGGATCTTCTTCAAGCCTCTCAACCTCATACGGGAACTTTAAGCCCCATGCGGCTCTTATGTTGTCCATGAGCTGCATGATGTAAAGTGTATCGTAATGCGTCATCTCCGGACATTCGATCTGTCCTTCGCGGATCGCCTTTATGGTTGACATAACTTCATATTCGTATCCCGTAACCTGCATCGGAGCAGCATATTCGGCAACGACCCTACGCTCAAGGTTGTACACTCTCATCGCTTCGAAGTTATTGATATTATCTATCTCGATGTATCCGTTCGTGCCGTTTATAAGGCCGCGCCTGTCGGTCTGCGCGAGCATCGTCGCATAAAGCGTTGCCATCCTGCCGTCCCTGTACGTGAGCATGATCGTCTCCTGTGCATCAACGCCGGAACGGTATCTTACGCAGTTTGCGGCGATCCTTTCAATGTCATTTCCGAACACCATGGTCGCAAAGTTAAGTACATATACTCCAAGGTCAAGAAGTGCACCGCCCGCAAGCTGCGGCTTTACCATACGCTCACTGTGTTCAAGGGGATACCCGAGATTTGCTGAAAGCGAAGTCGGACGTCCTATTATCCCGGATGCGACAACTTCCGATATCTTCTTTGCCATTGGCATGTAGCGTATCCACATGGCTTCAGTAAGAAGAAGACCCTTACTCTCCGCAAGTCTTAATACTTCCTCGGCCTGCTTTGCATTTGCCGTAAACGCTTTTTCGCACAGAACGTGCTTACCGTGATCGAGGCACATCCTGATATGCTCATAATGATGGGAATGCGGCGTTGCTATGTACACGAGTTCGACATCGGGATCCTCAAGCATATCCTTGTAGGAACCGTATGCCCTTACGAATCCGTACTTATCCGCAAACACCTGCGCCCTGTCTTTGTCGCGGGATGCGACGGCATAGCATGTCACGTCTTTGAGCGGCTGTAATGTAGTTGCCATAATGCCGGCTATTGAGCCGGCACCTAAGATGGAAATGTTCATTTGATCTTAACCGAATTGTTTCGAACGTCGAGTCCGTCCATGTCTTTAACGAACTGTGAAAATCTGCTGTACTGATAATCGCTTATCTTAAATGCGGGATACTTCTTCTCGATCTTCTGCTTCAGTTCCGGAAGGCTCATCGACTTGCCCGGCGCCTTCTTTAAAGTATCCGTAACGAGCTTAACGATCTGGTCTTTCGATACCTCACTCTCCTTGCGCGTTACCGTTATCGAATTGCCATGCGTCGTAAGCGCAAGTCCTTTGATGCTCTCCAAAAACTTTGACAGTTTCGAATAGCCGTAGTTTCTCACATCAAAATCGGCATGCCTGTTCGACAGCTTGTTACCGAGTTCCCCGACCGTTGTCTCGCGGTCATTTGCCTCGTTGTCTATAAGTATCTTGAGTATCGAATCCTCAACATCTTCACGCGATATATCGGACTGGTTTTCATCATCGGCCGCAAGCACTTCAAGGTACTTAAACATCGTACAGCTCGTACGGAAAGCTTCAACGGTCTTCTTCTCGCCCATTCCGATAACGAGCATGCCTGCTTCGCGAAGCCTTGACGCAAGTCGCGTAAAATCACTGTCCGAGCTTACTATACAGAAGCCGTCAACTTTGCCCGAATACAGTATATCCATCGCATCGATTATCATCGCGGAATCCGTCGAGTTCTTGCCCTGCGTATAACTGTATGTCTGCATCGGCGTGATAGAGTTCTTTAATACCTCTTCCTTCCAACCCTTCAGCACAGGATTGGTCCAATCGCCGTACGCACGCTTATACGTTGCAACACCATAGTTGCTGGTCTCATCCAGGATGACCTTAATATATTTGATTGAAATATTCTCAGCGTCTATAAGGACCGCCAATCTCTTTCCTTCCACAATTACCTCCAAATGCACCGAAAACGGTTAACGTTTACGAGAAAAGCCTTGGAAGACGTTTTTACTTGACGAGGTTTTTTCGAGTCTAGTAACGTGACGTCTGGAAACGGAGCGAAAGCGCCTTTTCGAGTAAATGTTTAACCGGTTCGAGGTGCAATACCACCGTCAATGTTTCGGAACCAGTTTCTCGGTGCCGCCCATATACGGCCTGAGCACCTCCGGTATCTTAACCGATCCGTCTTCGCAAAGATTGTTCTCAAGGAACGCGATGAGCATTCTGGGCGGTGCAACGACCGTGTTGTTAAGTGTATGCGCAAAGTACTTGCCGTCCTTGCCGTTAACGCGGATGCGAAGTCTTCTTGCCTGCGCATCGCCGAGGTTCGAACAGCTTCCTACCTCGAAGTACTTCTTCTGTCTCGGAGACCATGCTTCCACATCATATGATTTTACCTTCAGGTCCGCGAGATCACCCGAGCAGCACTCAAGCGTACGCACCGGGATGTCGAGTGAACGGAACAGATCAACCGTGTTCTGCCAGAGCTTGTCGAACCACATCGGGCTGTCCTCGGGGTTACATACAACGATCATCTCCTGCTTCTCAAACTGATGTATACGATACACTCCGCGCTCCTCGATACCGTGGGCACCCTTTTCCTTCCTGAAACAGGGGCTGTAGCTCGTGAGTGTTCTCGGAAGCGAATCCTCTTCGAGAATCTGATCGATGAACTTACCGATCATCGAATGCTCACTCGTTCCGATAAGGAACAGATCCTCGCCTTCGATTTTGTACATCATCGCATCCATCTCGGCAAAGCTCATGACTCCGGTAACGACGTTGCTCCTGATCATGAACGGAGGCACACAGTACGTGAACCCTCTGTCTATCATAAAATCCCTTGCGTAGCTTATCACCGCCGAATGAAGTCTTGCGATGTCTCCCATGAGATAATAGAATCCGTTTCCGGCAACCCTGCCTGCGGCATCAAGATCGATGCCGTCAAATCTCTCCATTATCTCGGTATGATACGGTATCTCAAATTCAGGGACGACCGGCTCGCCGTACTTTGTCACTTCGACGTTCTCGCTGTCATCCTTTCCTATCGGAACACTCGGGTCGATGATGTTCGGGATGACGTACATGATCTTCTGGATCTGCTCGGCGATCGGGCCTTCCTGCGCTTCAAGTTCGGCCAGGCGTGCCGCATCCTTTGCAACCTCTTCCTTGACCTTCTCGGCTTCTTCCTTCTTGCCGTCCTTCATGAGAGCTCCGATCTGCTTGCTGAGGGTATTCTTCTTATTACGAAGATCGTCCGCCTCCTGCTGCATCGTCCTTCGCTTCTCATCAAGCGCGATGACCTCATCGACCATCGGTATCTTCTCATCCTGGAATTTATTCTTGATATTCTGTTTTACGATATCCGGGTTCTCCCGGAGGAATTTCATGTCTAACATAATGTCTCCTTACATCTCCTCAATTTCCGCATGGTAAGTCTGAAGTGATTTTACCTCACCGGCGCCCTTCTTGCGTGCCCTTATACCTGCAATGCTTGCCTTTGCCGCAGCCATCGTCGTTACATAAGGGATACCTGCCTTAATGACGCTCTTTCTGATATATGAATCGTCCATTGCACCCTTCTTGTCATCGGGCGTGTTGATAACGATCGATACCTCTTTGTTTGTGATCGCATCGAGGACATTCGGACGTCCCTGCTGAAGTTTGTATATCTTAGTAGCTTCTATTCCGGCGCCAACGATCATATCGTATGTACCGCCTGTTGCGATGATGGAAAATCCGCAGTCAGCAAAGCCCTCCGCTACTTCGATAAGCTCCGCTTTATCCCTGTCGTTAACGGAGATGAGTACGGTTCCGTCAAGCGGCAGACTTGTCTGCGTCGCCTCTTCCGCCTTGAAAAATGCCTCTCCGAAATCGCTCGCCATACCGAGCACTTCACCCGTCGATCTCATCTCGGGTCCGAGAAGCGGATCAACTTCCTGGAACATATTGAACGGGAATACGGCTTCCTTGACACCGCAGTGATTGAACTTCTTTTCGCGAAGCGCGGGCACCGGTGAAGGGTTGCCCGTTAACGGCATCGTGATTATCTCGGTCGCAAGAGGGACCATCCCGATGTTACATACCTTTGATACGAGAGGTACGGTACGTGATGCTCTCGGATTTGCCTCAAGAACATATACCGTATCGCCTTCGATCGCATACTGCATGTTCATAAGGCCCTTGACGTTCATTTCCTTTGCGATCTTTCTTGTGTAATCCTTGATGATCTCGACGTTCTTTGCCGAGATGTTCTTCGAAGGAAGAACACATGCGCTGTCACCCGAATGAATACCGGCAAGCTCGATGTGTTCCATGACCGCGGGAACGAATACGTTCTCACCGTCGGAGATAGCATCAGCCTCACACTCGAGAGCGTTGTTTAAGAACCTGTCTATAAGGATCGGCCTGTCGGGTGTCACACCGACCGCAGCCGCCATATACACTTTCATGTGCTCGTCGTCATGAACGACTTCCATGCCCCGTCCGCCGAGAACGTACGAAGGACGGACCATGAGAGGATATCCGATCTTAGCGGCGATTGCAAGCGCGTCATCGACCGTTACGGCCATTCCGGATTCGGGCATCGGAATGCCGAGCTTATCCATCATAGCCCGGAACAGATCTCTGTCCTCCGCCATGTCGATCGTCTCGGGAGTCGTACCGAGAATGTTGACTCCGTTCTTCTTAAGCTGAGCCGCAAGGTTGAGCGGTGTCTGTCCGCCGAACTGTGCGATAACGCCGACCGGCTTTTCCTTATCGTGTATGGACAGGACATCCTCGAGAGTAAGCGGCTCGAAATAAAGCTTGTCGGACGTATCGTAATCGGTCGATACGGTCTCCGGGTTGCAGTTGACTATTATCGTCTCGAATCCGAGCTTCTTAAGAGCCATGGCCGCATGTACGCAGCAGTAATCGAACTCGATGCCCTGACCGATCCTGTTGGGACCTCCGCCGAGGATCATGATCTTCTTCCTGTCGGAAACCTTTGACTTCTCTTTTATGTTATATGAACTGTAGTAGTATGCGCTGTCTTTTGTGCCGCTTACATGAACGCCTTCCCATTCTTCAACGATACCCGCATTAATCCTCGCATTTCTGATATCGTCTTCCGGCACACCGAGGATCTGTGACAGATACTTATCCGCAAACCCGTCCTTCTTGGCCTGTTCCAGTACCTCGATCGGAGGAACGCTTCCGGCATATGTTTTTATCTTCTCTTCCTCATCGACGAGTTCTTTCATCTGCTCGAGAAAATACGGTTTGATCTTCGTTATGTCATACAGTTCGTTAAGGTCGGCTCCTTTGCGGATCGCCTCATACATGATGAACTGTCTCTCGCTCGAAGGCGTATGGAGCATGTTCGTCAGTTCCTTAAGTGAAAGCTCTCCGAAGTTCTTGGCTCCGCCGAGTCCGTAACGTCCGATCTCAAGCGAACGGATCGCTTTCTGGAACGCTTCCTTGTATGTCTTGCCTATCGACATCACTTCACCGACCGCACGCATCTGTGTTCCGAGCTTGTCCTGTGAACCTTTGAACTTCTCAAATGCCCATCTTGCAAACTTGATGACGACATAGTCGCCGTCGGGAACGTACTTGTCGAGCGTTCCGTACTTGCCGCATTCTATATCGCAAAGGTCAAGCCCCGCCGCGAGCATTGCCGATACGAGCGCGATCGGGAATCCCGTTGCCTTTGATGCAAGGGCCGATGACCTTGATGTTCTCGGGTTGATCTCAATGACTATGATCCTGCCGTCCTGAGTGTTTCTAGCAAACTGTACATTGGTACCGCCGATGACCTCGATCGCATCGACGATCCTGTAAGCCTGACGCTGAAGTTCGGCCTGAACGTCCTCCGGAATGGTGAGCATCGGCGCTGAGCAGAAGCTGTCTCCGGTATGAACACCGAGAGGATCTATGTTCTCAATGAAGCAAACCGTTATCATCTTGCCGGTCGAATCCCTTACTACTTCAAGCTCAAGTTCCTCCCAGCCGAGAACCGATTCCTCGACAAGGACCTGGCCTACAAGCGACGCCGCAAGACCTCTCTCGCAGACGGTCTTGAGTTCCTCAACGTTATATACGAGTCCGCCTCCGGCTCCGCCCATCGTGTAAGCGGGGCGAAGCACAACGGGGTAACCGAGCTTATCCGCGATCACGAGCGCATCGTCAACCGAATATGCAACTTCGCTTCGTGCCATCTCGATGCCGAGTGAATTCATGAGTTCCTTGAACTCTATTCTGTCCTCACCTCGCTCGATCGCATCGACCTGAACTCCGATGACTTTTACTCCGTACTTGTCAAGCACACCCTTCTTGTACAGTTCGGAAGCAAGATTTAGTCCCGTCTGTCCTCCGAGATTCGGAAGAAGTCCGTCGGGACGTTCCTTTTCGATTATCTGTGTAAGCCTCTCAACGTTAAGGGGCTCGATATACGTAACATCGGCAGTCGTGGGATCGGTCATGATCGTTGCCGGATTGGAGTTTACAAGCACTATCTCATACCCGAGCTTTTTAAGCGCTTTGCAGGCCTGGGTACCTGAGTAGTCGAACTCGCAAGCCTGGCCGATTATGATCGGACCGCTGCCTATGATCAGGATCTTGTTAACGTCGTCTCTTTTCTTCATGTTTTGTGTAGCCTTCCTTACTGATACTCTTATCCGTTTATAAAGATTTCGGAGGCTCTTGCGACCTCCGAAATCAATGAATCACTATTACTTTTTCTCTTTGTTGTTGAGTTTCGGGACCATCACGCAGCTGATTATGAGAGCTATAACGTAGAGCGCCCCGGTCACGTATAACACCGTCTGGTATCCGACCGGATTGACGTCCGCCGAATCACCGTTTGAAAGAATGATCTCCTTGAACTCTCCGACGTGATTGACAATAGCCGTTGCCATCTGGTTACCCGTCAGTCCCGCGATAGCCCATGCGGATAAGCACATTCCGTGAACCGAACTGATCTTACCCATACCGAAATGATCGGACAGGAGCGTCGGAACATTGGAGAATCCTCCGCCGTATCCGGCATTGACCATGATCAGGAGCGCAACACACAGGATAGCAAGCGCGGGAACTTCGGCTCCCTTTACTATTCCCTGCGTAGCAACAACGAGTACCGTAAACGCGATCGACAGGATAAAGATCAGCTTATAGATCGTATTCCTGTCTTTTAATGTATCGGCCCAGGCCGAAAATCCCAAACGTCCGGCTGCATTGGCTATAGCCGTGACCGTTGCCAGTGTCGCACACACACCGACGGATAAACCTACCGACTTGAAGATCATCTTCTCCTGAGAGATAAGTGCAAGACCGCAGGCGATATTGATGTAGAACATCAGCCATATGCCGATGAACGTCTTGTTTCCGAAAGATGTTTTGAAATTGCTTGCAAGCGTTGCAAAGAATTCCTTTATGCCGCCTTTGGAATGAGCCTCGACCCATGTTGAAGGCTTCTTTAATAAGAGGTGTCCGATAAACATCATAACGCAGTACACGCCGCCCATGATGAAGAACATAGGTGCCGGGTTATCGTCAAACGCGTTGAGGATAGACTGCATTATCGGGCTTGCTATAGCCTTTGCCAGTCCGAATCCGGCAACCGCAAGACCCGTTGCAAGACCTTTCTTGTCTTCGAACCAGAGCATCAGTGTCTTGACCGGTGACAGATATCCGGTTCCGAGACCTATACCCATGATGCATCCGTAGAATATGAGTATAACGGGAAGCGACTTGATCATGATACCGAATCCGGTTCCCACCATTCCGACCGTAAAGCAAACCGTTGCGATGAGCGAAGATCTGTGAATGTTCTTCTCAACAACGTCGCCGAGAAATGCCGCGCTCATTCCGAGGAAGAAGATCGCAAGCGAGAATGCCCATTCGGTAGCGGATTTGGTCGCACCGATATAACCGGCGATCTCCGTGGAAAAAGTCGACCAGCAGTATACAGTACCGATACTGCAATGAAGCAGAAGTGCGGGAATCGCGCCGCGAACCCATTTGTTTTCCATGATGTTACCTCTCTTTACCACATATAAATATGAATCTAAACAAACATAACCATTATAAATTACGGTATCAAAAAATCAAGACCGTTTGGGGAAAAATCAGAAGTCGTCTTCATCGCCGTAAAGGTCATAACTTATCTCGTCAAGCTCGGCATGAACGAACTCGGGCCAGCTGTACTGGTTCATGTAATCACCGAGATATTTGTACTTGGATTCCTTACCGTTTTCGAGCCAGTCATACAGATCACATTCGATCTTGTCCTTGGCGATCGACATGCTGCCTCTCTGCTTGATTATGATACCGTCGAGCTTTAAAGCGGAAAGCGTATTCTGAAGATCCTGTCTGAGGTTTCGAAGGTATGACAGCTTTTTGTCGGGATCGGAATCATCTTCCCAAAGTGCCGCCAGTATCTCACCGTTCGTAGTCTGTGCTCCTTTGTTGTTTACGAGCACCGCCACCATCTCTTTGGTCCTCTTGTACTTGAAGTCTACGGGATTGCCGTCGACAAACAGTTCGAAATCCCCGAACGTCTGGGCGAACACCCTTTTATACTTCTTGCTGATCTCGGGATAGCGAAGATTGGCCATCTCGTCCGATACCGCTCCTTCGGTGCCCGGTTTTTTCAGAAAGCCGCTCGCATGGATCTGAAGAGCTTCAAAAGCCTTGTCGGTGTGTTCCGAGATATATACGAGATTAACGTGCGGGTTCAGATCGATAAGGTATTTACCGAGATCGATCCCCGACAGTTCACTCATCAGAACCTCAAGAAACGCCACGTCTATTTCTTCCTCACGGGCCTTGGCCAGAGCGGCAAGAGGGTCGTCGAAATAATAAACCGTCGAATCCGGGGCCGTCTTTTCGAGGATCGATCTGATCGCATCAAGTGATTTTTTATCCGTATCTACTGCTATTATCCTCAACCGGCACCTCCCTAGGGCAGGACCACGCTTCTGACAGACTGCTCTTTTCGCTGCTGAGGCGTCATACCGAGCGGATCCGGTTCACCTACCACGAGCGTATCTCCGTCGTTAAGTGCCGCTTCATGAAGCGGTCCCGAATTCATGTCACTGATGACAAGTGCTGCAAATCTGTCGTAGTTATCATCATCTATGACCGGAAAATGATATTTCATCCTGTACCAGTGTTCGGGATCGTAGCCTGCAGTCCCGATATAGAGCCTGTCCGCCGTCGCGGCAACCTCGTCACATCCGGCACATGTTCCGGCTTCGAGTCCCGAATCTTCGCAAAAGAGCGTTGCATAAGCTTTGAGGACTCTGTCCCTTACGGTCTCGTCGCTGTTGTCCCTGTTCTTCCTTCCGGTCGGAGTATCCATAACCGAATAATAGAAATCCTGAGCTTCGGCATTGCCTTCGAAATTCACGATCGATTCATAGAATCGCCTTATATCGATATCATTAACGGATAATGCCATGATTGTTTCTCCTTATCGCGTCCCTTATAATAAAAGTGCCCTGAAGATCAGGGCACTTATGTTATTATGGTCGCTTGACCATTAGAATCAACTTCGTCGATAGGTCTCGCGGTGCAGCCAGGTTCCTCCCACTTCGTGGGCCCCTCCTACCGGCATACTACGGCCTCGGCGTACCGCAATTACTGCAGAACTTACCGCTGTTGACGGTTCCGCATGAACATGTCCACTCTACTGCCGGTGCGCTCTTACCGCAGTTACCGCAGAACTTGCCGGTATTGACCGACCCGCATTCGCATGTCCATGATCCGGCTGCCGGTGCTGCCGCTGCGGGTGCAGGTGCTGCCTGAGCGGGAGCCGCCTGCTGCTGAGCCCCTGCCATCTGATATAACTGGCTTGCATTCATTCCGCCTGCGCCTGCCGCCATGTTCATTCCGGCAAATGCCATCATGGGACCCGCGGAAGTGTTGCTTGCAGCAGCCTTCATCGCATCGGCCTGTGCACCAACGAGTGTTGCCGCACCCATGCTCGGATCGCGCATAACGGCTGCCTTCTGAAGGTCTCTTATCATCTGCTCCTGGTCTTCGGGAGCCGTTACCGAACTTACACCGAACGATACGATCCTGATACCGCGAAGCTCTCTCCACTTCTTGGTCAGAACTTCATTGAGGGCATCAGCCATTTCCTCGGTATGACCGGGAAGCGCGCTGTATCTGATACCCATATCGCTGATCTTTGCGAAAGCAGGCTGAAGAGCCGTAAGCAGTTCACTCTTAAGCTGTCCGTCTATCTCTTCTCTGTTGTAGCTTTCCGTTACGTTTCCCGCAACGTTTGTATAGAACAGAATGGGATCTTCAACTTTGTATGAATATTCCCCGTGACAACGGATCGTGATATCGACATCAAGCCCGATGTTCTTGTCGACAACACGGAATGGAACGGGATTGGCCGTACCGTACTTGTTACCGGGAATCTCCTTCGTGTTAACGTAGTATACTCTCTGATCCTTGCCCGTATCTCCGCCGAACGTGAATCTCTTACCGATCTGCTTGAAAGTCTCAACGATGGAATCGGAAAGCTTTCCGTAGAAGATACTCGGCTCTGTTGATGTGTCATAAACATATTCGCCGGGCTCGGCACAAAGATCAACGACCTTGCCCTGCTCAACGATAAGCATGCACTGTCCGTCGGCAACCGCAATGACAGAACCGTTGCTTATGATATTGTCATGACCTTTTGTGTTGGAAGAACGCTTACCGTCGATCTTCTTCTCACCTCTTTTAATGATCACATCCGCGGGAATAGCCTCGCAATAAAAGAACTCTTTCCACTGGTCGGCAAGTGCCCCGCCGGCTGCGCCCGCAATAGCTTGAATTAATCCCATTAGAAAATCCTCCTTACATGTGTGCTGTTGGCAGACCAACGCAAATATTTTACCACAAAATCAAAAGTGTATCAATCTGATCGATCGCCCGATCTTCGGAACCTTGCGAATAAACCGCCGGACTTTCCCCTGCCTTCGTTTAGTACATCGCGGAGCTCGTATTTCGTGTCCTCGATACAGTCTTTCTCGTACACCTTGAATGAGCGCATGAGCTTTCTGTCTTTTAGCAGTTTGTTGTACTCCCTGTCATACTGAGCATAGTACGTATCCATCTTTCCGCGTACCAGCTTTCTGAATCTCTCGTCACTTTCGAAATCCTCGGCGACTATATGGGCATGCTGATACAGGATCATAAAATCCTCCAGCCTGTATACGATCCCGAACCTGTTCGGATTGCATCTTTCAAGCGCATGCCACGCTTTGGCCGGCTCGTCGAAGAAGCAGTACAGTTTTCCGAGTTGAAGATATATCCATGTGTAATAATCCGAATCCTCGTCTGTCTGGGATGCGAGCCTGTAGTACATGTCGAAAGCCTTCTGATATTCTCCCGTAAGGTAATGATCAAGTGCCGTCGACAGTCTCTCACTCATCGACATATTCCCGGTCTCGGCTTTGCTCTTCGGCTCTTTAAGGCCGAACCCTTCATACTGCTTGTGTATTTCCCTTGCACGCTCTTCGGGTTTCTCATATTCCTCGATAAGCTCGTCGATATCATCCGCGCCTGCGGGAAGACTTTGACGGAATGACTCGTATTTCCTGCGTCCCATCTCAAGGCACGTTTCCTCATACTCTTCAAACACCTGTGCCACACTGGCCTTTGCAGCGGCGACAGCCTGTCTGTGCGTATCGGCAAATTCGCTGTCTATGCGGCTGTGGAAATATATGCGAAGATGTCTGTCATATTTCTTCATCTTCTCGTCAACGAGCGCATGTCCGAGGTGCAGGAAGAAATCCCTCTCGTCTTCTATGAACCCGAGATTGACCCTGTAGTAGAGCATCACCGCACGTTCGTAATTGCCCATGAAATAATATGTCTCGGCAAGCGTGAACACGGTATGCGTGTATTCCGGAAGAGTATGATCCATGTATCTGATGACTTTCTCGAGTCGGACCGTTGCCTCCTCGAATCTGTCCAGTTTACGGTAGTAAAGAGCTTCGTTTATAAGCTGTGCTATGGCAGCATCATCCATCCTGTTCTCGTCGACTTCCATGATAAGGTCGACCGCCTGCTCAAATGTAAACTCCGACCCGTCTCCGGGTTCATCGTGAAAAACGGACAGCCCGCTCTCATCCGCAAATATCCTAAGGGCGTACCCCGCCAGAACGGAATTGACCTCTTCAAGTTCCATATTGAAATAATCGTCGGAAATATTGGCATCGAGCCGATACCATTTGCGATATGCGTCATTGATGAGCCGGATCAGCGCAGCTTCCGCTGAATCCTCGGCGAACCACATCACTGCCTCACTCTCGATATCCCAGTTTCTGATGGGTGAATCCTTCTTGACTTCTTTGGTCAAAACATCCAATCTGACGGAATGGTCCATTCCGAGTAAGATCAGTGAATCACGCTCAAATACGTACTTTGCACACGATCCGTATCCCGGGTCAATAGCCGAGATCGTCTGAAACACCCTGATATCCAGTTGTCTGTACAATTCGAAAAAGATCATGCTATAATAATAATTAATACAGCGGTCAAAATCAATACATCAGATCATAAAAGGCAGATAATGAAAAAGA
>JAILRJ010000032.1:0-8401 GCA_024698285.1 Lachnospiraceae bacterium
TCCCACTTATCACACAGACTGTTGATCTGATCCGCGAACTTCGCCAGATCCTTGTTCGCGCCGCCCTCATTATGATTGATGACCGCGAGCAGCCTCTGTCCTGCGGCAAGCAGACGTTCAAATACGGTAGAAACGGTCCTTGTCTTCTTCTTGGCACCCTCGATCCTGATACCGGTCGTCTCCTCAACAAACTCATCCGCGATAAGATCGTAACAGGTTCCGGAGAACGGAGCGTATGTGTTGAACCCGTGCTCGTCATGAAGATAGGCCGCAAACGTGTCGGTAACCTCGTCATCACCGTGAACGATGAAGACCATCTGAGGATCGTTCTTGAATCCGAGCATCCAGCGAGTCAGCCCCGCCTTGTCCGCATGTCCCGACACACCCTCAAGCTTCATGATCTTGGCCCTGACCTCGATCTTCTCGCCGAACAGATGCACTTCCTTGGCACCTTCGACGATCGAACGGCCGAGCGTTCCGACCGCCTGATATCCGACGAACAGGATCGTACATTCTTCACGCCAGAGATTGTGCTTTAAATGATGCCTGATTCGTCCGGCTTCACACATACCCGATGCCGAAATGATGACCTTAGGCTCGTTGTCGAAGTTGATCGCCTTCGATTCATCACTCGTGATCGACAGATTCAGTCCCGTGAACACGAGCGGGTTGATACCGCGTCGTACAAGCTCAAGCGCCTCATCCGAGAAGCATTCGGAAACGTTCTTGTTGAAAACGCCCGTAGCCTCGACCGCAAGCGGCGAATCCACCCATACGGGAAAATCACCCAGATCTTCAAGAAGCTTCCTCTCCTTGATCTGTCTGATGAAATACAACAGTTCCTGCGTACGTCCGACCGCAAACGAAGGGATGACCACATTACCGCCCTTTGAGAACGTATCATGGATTATCTGCGCAAGCTCCGTCACGTAATCGACGCGGTCCTTCACATGCATCCTGTCGCCGTATGTCGATTCGCACAGAACATAATCCGCTTCGTCTATAGTCTCAAAATCACGTATCAGCGGAAGATTATCGTTACCAACATCACCCGAGAAAACAACCTTCTTCGTAACACCGTCTTCCGTAAGCCACGCCTCGATCGCCGCGGATCCGAGAAGATGTCCCACATCAGTAAAACGGATCGATAACTCTTCCGATATCTTGACCTTCTTGCCGTATTTTATCGGGACAAGGCTCTTGATCGCGCCGTCCGCATCCTGCATGTTGTAAAGCGGAACAAATTCGTCAACATCCGAAGACCTTTTCGCCTTACGGTTTCGCCACTCGGCTTCCTGCATCTGTATGTGCGCGCTGTCCCTGAGCATTATGCTGCAAAGATCGGCCGTTGCGTCAGTCGCGTATATGCTGCCTCTGAAACCCTTGGAATATAAAAGCGGGAGAAGTCCCGAATGATCGATGTGAGCATGTGTGAGAAGAACGCAGTCTATCATCGGAGGTTCGACAGGAAGCGGCATGTTCTCATAGATGTTAATCCCCTGTTCCATACCGTAATCAACGAGAATGTGCTTATCTCCGACCTCGAGATAGTGACAGCTTCCCGTAACCTCATGTGCCGCACCGATAAATGTGATCTTCATTGTCTCCCCTTTCCCGTACCTTAACAGATTACCGTTTCAAGCAGCTCTTCGGGACTGTCTATGACATACTTCGCACCTTCAACATTCCCGAAGCCGTATCTTGCAAATATGAACGGACACCCCGATGCTTCGCAGGCATCCCTGTCCATCACCGTATCGCCGACATACACAGGCGCCAACAGATCATGATCCTTCACAATCTTCCTGATGTTATCGGCCTTAAGAAGCCCCGTATCACCCGGGCACAGATGATCCTTTATGAACCGCCCGCATTCGGTCTTACGCATAAAAAGCTCGATATAACCTTCCTGACAGTTACTGACTATAAACACGGGGACTTTTTCGGATAGTTTCCCGATCGTCTCTATTATGTTCGGATAGAGCTTTCCTCCGAATTCATCAAGGTATTTGTCCTCGTTTGCATATATGATGGGAGTGAGCATTGCGATCTCCTCATCCGTCCCCTCCGGGAAAATATCTTTGATAATGTCAGCCATCGGCAGGCCGAAAAGTCCCTTAAGCCTGTCTGCCGTGATCTTCGGATCATCGTATCCGCTGTCGATAAAAGCCCTGTTCCATGCGTCTTTGACAATATCCGTGGAATCCCACAATGTCCCGTCAACATCAAATATGATCCCGTCAGTCTTTATCATATTCCTCCGCCCAGTCAAAAACGTCCCTGTTTTCTCTTTTTTGACCGCGCTTCCTTTCTCTTCTCTTTTGTGATGCTATCGAAATGCTCAAAACAATCGCCACCGCGACCGCCATGCCGGCAACAAGCAGTGCGATCACGAGCCCTGTATATGAACTTTTCACCTTTGATTCGGTGTTCTTGTCGATCGCATTTGCCACCGCCGACGTATCCACCGTCGGAAGGGCTCCGCCGATTATCCAGTCGTCCTCTTTGGCCTCCGGTTCAAAATCATCGGTGAACATCCTGTCGTCCTCATCCGCCGAGCCGTCATCTATGACAGCGTTGTCCGCCTCGTCATCGGGCTCTTCCTCGTTCGCCTCAAGTTCGACCGTATTACTGAGAGTCTCAAGCTGATACACGTTATAGACTATAGCGGTAAGCTTTCCCTCGTAACCGGGCTGAAGATGATATGTGCCGGACAGTTTCCCGTTCTTGCCGTCCCACAACTCAAGCTCCTCGAATACGGTGTCTTCATCGACGTCCCCCGTCTTAAACCCGTAGTACATGAGCTTGCTCTCGTCATCGTATGCATACAGCGTGAAATCGACATTTCCCTTGTTGCTGCTGTAATTGTCCATCTCAAGTCTGACCCCCGTAGGATGGGTGGAATCCGGCCTTACCGGATCCGCGGGGTCTTCGGGCTCGTCGACCGGCCCGATCGATTCCTTTACGACATTCTTCTCAAGGCCGAAATACTTTGCCACCGCAGTCGCATCCATAATACCGAACCGCTTCCACGCCATGTCGTTCTTGATGCGCTGGTAATCCCTGTCGTTATCAAGATACCCGTGCTCAAGTATGATAGTCGGGACACCGTTTTCGGTACCTCGACGGATAAGTCCGTAGTAGTCGCCCTTCTTGCCTATCCTGGTCTTGATGTCCTTGCGGATATTGCCGTCCGCAACCCACTCGTCCATGATCTTCTCGGCCAGGGCATGCCCGGTTCCGTAGCACTTTCCGTATGCGGAAGTGAATATCTCCGAGCCGAAAAAATTATGATTCTCGGATGCATTGTAATGTATCGATATCAGCACATCGGCCCCGACCTCTTTCGCAAAATCGGCTCTTCGCTCAATAGTAAGCGGTGCATCGATATCCCTTGTTATATATACATTGACGTTACCGTACTCAGCCAGCTCGTCATACATCGCGATCGCGGTGATAAGATTGACGTTCTTCTCTTCAAGTCCGTGATATTTTGCACCCGAATTGGTCTCATCTTTTTCATCGGACTTGCCGCCGTGCCCCGGGTCGATCACGACGGTTACGCTCGGCGCCGCGCAAACCTTCGAAGATCCGGCCGCAAGAAATACGCCGGTCAGCAACAGCAGACCGAAAATCACAAAGCCCGGTTTTCTTGATTTCTCCCCTCGGGATATGGACCTAGTCATACAAGATATAGTATATCAGAATTGTCGGCATACTACAACAGACAATGTAAAAGCGGATGCCGATCATTCAATCTGCATCCGCCTCTACTTCGAGACTGTATCCAATGGACTATACCTCCGATCATAAATCCTTTGTTCGACGATACCTTTTCTTCCCGACCCTTTTTATCGGAATCATTGGTTTATCTGATCACTATTCAGTTGTCACTCTACCGGAACTGCATTTTCATGATGCGTATTCAGGTGCTCATCAGGCACCGCATCCTCGCTTTTCTTCGCGCTTTCCTTGTCGTAGACATTCTCTATATCAAATCGTATCGTCTTCAGGAACTAAGGATCTCTAATTTCATTTCATACACTACTGTGTTTTGTTTGAAGTTGGAAATTCAGTTCTTAGGTGGTCCGTACCTCCTTTGCTCGGATTCGGGTCCCGGTTTCTGTGGACCCTGTCTCGTGTCACATCAACATCTCTTTGTTATGTCTGTATTATATTCCCGAGCTCGGTAATTGTCAATACAATTTTTAAATATTTTTTTATTTTTTTAAATATTTTTCATAAAGCTTATGAATATTCTGAATATTATCTCTCGATCTTGACCTTATGATACAGTTCTTCCGTTGCTATCCTTGTCCTTGCCACGACATCCTTTTTATCGGGGAAACAGTAATACAGTCTGTCCCTGTCACCTATGCATATAACGTCGCCGATCTCATACCAGTAGTAATCGCTGTAGCAGCTGTAGCACTTATTCGTAGCCTGCTCATACCGAAGCTTTCCGTCACAGCCCGTCAAAACAAAACCGTTGGAATCATGATGAAGATGGCCGCTTCCTACCATATAAAGCGCCTTGAAATCAACGATCATCCCGATCTTTACGTCCGTATCGAGTGCATATGTACCCGCTTCTATCTCGTCGCGCACACACTTTCGCTCCCATGCATACCAATCGGGAATATGCGAATAGACTGTATTCTCCGCTCTTGAATGAAGCTTTCCGTATTCGTCCATATCGTAGAGCGCACCGCAGTTGTGACACACAAATGTCGTACCCGATCCCTCGGTATCACCCTCTGCCATACAGTGCGGACATTTATACAGTATCCGGTTAAGGCCGTCAGCCCTGAAAGGCTCCGTTATCTTTATTCCGTTGTCTTCCTGCCATCTGAAATAATCGAAGGAGAATGCCTTATCCAGTATATCGTCGATCTCGGCAACAGAACTGCTTTTAACCTCTTCGCCTGTAAGAAGGCACTCCATCTTTGCGGATACCTTTACTTTTCTTTTCTGAAGATTGTTGTACAGGGGATCTCTTGCAAACGAACCGTACGTGGTTATCATTACGACCGGAACCTTTAACGCTTTAAACAGGACGCCCATCTTGCGGGGGAGTCTTGTAGCTGTCCCGTCGAAAGAATAGCTTGCCTCGGGATACATAAGAACGCTTGTGTGATTTTTCAAAAGGGCGTATTTAAGATCCGAAATAAGTGAGACGTCCGTCACGAACTTCTGTGTCGGAATGCAGCCGAGCCTTCGCATCAAACCTTCCTTACCGACCAGTCCGTCGGACGTACATACGATATTGTACCGCATCGGAATGATATGGGAGGCGATCTCCAGGTCAAGAAAGCTCGAATGGTTCATAAGTATCAGCCACGGTCCGTTGCCCGCGCGCTCCATTCCCACAGACTCGTACGAAAAATCAACCGCACGAAGATCCGGCTTCGATGCGAGTTTCATTACAGACCGAAGAAAGCCCGAAGGCTTCAGCGGTCTGATGTGTTCGGGCTTCGGGAGGCTTATGACCTCATCGTATGATTTTGTGATCGTTCGGATCTTCATTGATAGATTTGACTGGAATTGCCGTTACATGTAGCTGTCTATGATCTTCTTTGCCTCATCGGGCGTGTCGGAAACGGACAGCACCGCATATTTGCCGGAAACCTTAATAACAGCCGCGTTAAGTTTCGTAAGCTCTGCGGGAACATAATCCGTGAAGCTCTCGATCTGCTCGCTCACACGGTCGCGAAGAACCTGCTCGGCCTTCTTCGCATCGTCATCGGACGCACATTCGAGAACGACTATCTCCTCGGCCGTTCCGCCGGAACCTTCATATATCGCAGCCTTTGTTACGTTTACGTCCGAAAGGTTTAAGAACATACCGGCCGTATCGATGTCCATCGGCGCAAGTGTATCGGCATACGTGATCTTCGCGTTAAGATCGTTACCCAGAGCAGCCACGTCAAAGTCTCCCTTTTTACCACCGCAACCTGCCATGACACATACCGCGGCAACAGCCGCAACAACTGCAAGAATTCTTCTCTTTCTCATCTTTCTACTCTCCTCTTTCTGTAATTACTGTACTGCGTGTTCACACAGATACTCTCTCCATATTTTCATGTATTCGGGTTTTAAATGAATTCCGTCGCTCGTCATCTCGGGCTTTAAGTTACCCTCTTCATCCGAAAGCACCGGTCCCGCATCCAGGAAGTATGCTTTCTCGTTCTTCGCGAACTCCTTAAGCGCTTCGTTTCTCTTGACTATGTTCGGATTGTTGTGAGCCTTGTCTGTTGCCGACTTTTGTGCGGTAACCGGAAGGATCGCGTGAACATATATGATGGCCCGCGGTTCATATTCGCGAAGCTTTTCAATAAGCTGCGCGTACGTCTTCTCGAAGTTCTCCTCGGTGCCGTATCCAAGCTCATTGAGTCCGACCTTGATATATATCTTCGTAAAGGCGTCATAAGGCATCGCATCGAATATCGGTACCTTACCGTTCTCGGTCTGAACAACCTTCGTAGTCTCGTATTTGTAAATATGAAATCCGGTCGCACAGTAATATGTCGCCGGAAGCCCTGACCAGAATCCGAATCCCTGAAGTCTCGAATCCCCGATAAAGAGAGCGTCTTTGAAGTAGCTCTCATCAACCGTCGTAAACGGTCTCGGATAATCCTCGAGCGGATCCGTAAGAGCAGTCGGTCCGTCCGATTCCTCGGGATTGATTATCTCATCATCGGCATCGGCCTTCCCGGGACTGCTTTCCTCGGAAGCAAGCGTATCGCCGTAATCGGGCTCCTCTTCGGGCACAGTCGCTTCTTCCGCATTCTCCGTATCGCCTTCGGGTTCCGTTGCACTAACCGTCTCTTCTTCGGCAGTTTCGGTATTGTCTCCGTCGCCCGGAACCTGATCATATGTTGCCGCGGCTACATTTGTCCCAAACAGAATCGTTCCAAGTTCCGTGACCGTTCTGTTACTGTCCCAGAGCGCAAGCCCCACACCGACCGTCATCGCGAGCATCAGCGAAAAGAACATTGCAACCGCAATCGCAACCGTACGAAGTGTCTTCGTGGCCTGCGTCATGTGATGGTGTTCATGATCATGTCCATTCTCTTGTTTATGCTCCGCCGCGGGTTCGGGCTCATCCTTCTCGATAACAGCCGTGGTAACGCTTGTCTCCTCGTTACCGTCATCGGACAGATAAACCTGCTTTATCTCACGCTTTTCGCCGTTTTTTTTCTTTTTCTTCTCGGCCATCTTATTCCCCATATATAGTGCCTGCTTTGTTTACTATATCAAAATGTCGTGTATATTACAATAACGACTCTTCAATACTTTGGGATCATTTCGTAAGCTTGTAGAAATGGTTGTCATCGTTCATAAATGTCCAGTTGTACAGCAGCAATATGTCCGCATCGGGTTCGGCGTCAAGTACTTCTTTGACCGATCCTCCGAAGTAGCGCAGATCCATAACCTTAATCGTATCGTAGTTCATGACAAGATACGGTATCAGGCAGTTCGCATACGAATCCTTCAACATAACAAGGCTTCTTCCCGCACCCTTTTCGGCGCGGACCGTGTACTTTCCGTCGTTGCCGTACATGAACGCCGCATACTTATCGTAACCCGACAGCTTACTCTCGTCGATAAGACTGTCGACCGTTTGTTTTTCAAGTTCAAGCGCATCTATCGGAACATCGTAGTACTCGATCGAATCCGGCGTAACGAACGCACCTTTGTACTTTGCGTAATGCGTTCCGCGAAAATCACCCGCTTCGTGTTTTTCGTACCTGCCGATGTCCATTACTTCAAGACCCATGTTCCGGGCTATCTCTTCATATGCATAACCTGCGCCCTTTGTTGTCCAGTGATGATCCGTGCGGTAGAAAAGCTGCTCATCTTTGTGAGCTTTAAGTGCATCATACAGATGGATCATGTGTGCATTCGAAATGTCCTTCAAAGCCTGCGTCAATTCGTTGCTGCATGACGCCTCATCAAGAACCGGCATCCCCTTCGGAAGTTTATCGGCATTCACCCATATCGATGTCGGCGCTATCGCAACATAAACATCCCTGCCGGCTTCTTTTGTAAAGGTCTTTATCGCCGAGATGTTCTTATGCATCTTGTCGCTGACCGATGTGCCCTTATCAAAGAGATACGAATCATCCCCCTTTGCGATACCGTCATTTTCCGAGGAGCCGGTCATCTGCGCCAGAACTGCCTTACACTTTACGAACACATTCCTGAGAGGGATCTGTTCGTTCGTATAAGTCTCGAAGCTGTCCATGAAGCTTCCGTCAAGAAGCCCCTGTAAGCTTACCTGCGGGCGCTTTTGAAGGTACCTGTTCTCCATGTCTGAGAAGTCTTTTTCGGGCAGCAGAAGATATCCTCCCAGCATGCATGCGCACACTGCGAAGAAGATCGCGACCATGGGATATTC
>JAILRJ010000084.1:0-2532 GCA_024698285.1 Lachnospiraceae bacterium
CCTTGTGAATTTGTTCATACAGTCTTCGATAAAGATACAAGATGATGAGCGGGACATCTTAATAATAATGGACTGCAGTTATCCGGGAGAGTCAAATATAGCTTTTGAGATAGAAAACAACGGATCCCTGCCGGCTGTTGTAAAGATCAGGATACCGGCATGGTGCGACAGATACAGGGCATCATTTGACGGAGACGATGTGGACGTAAACAGCGAAAACGGATACTGGTGCATAACGATCTCCCCCGGCCGGCATAGCGCCGCGCTTATACCGGAGATCGTCCCGAAGAGATGGTATTGCAATCCGAAGGTTTCGGAAAATATCGGCAGGGTGGCAGTAGAGCGCGGGCCGTTTGTGTACTGTGCGGAGAGCGTGGATAACGGTGAAGACCTGCATCTTCTCAAACTTCCCGTCAATTCATTTCTCGATTACACGTGGTGTGATGACCTTCTTGAAGGAGTCGGTGTTATAGAAGCTGAAGGCATCAGACTCAAAGGAAGTGATGATAACAACAATCTGTACATGTGTGACAAGCCGCAAAAGAGCCCGCAGAAGATCAGGCTGATACCATACTATGCATGGGCAAACCGCGGAGAGAACGAGATGCGCGTATGGATAAATGAGGGATTGTAAATGGCGTGGCTTCCGGGAACGGAAAATAAGGAGTCAAAATGATAAAAGCCAAAGGAAACAGACTGATATATCAATATGATTCGGAAACTCTGTGGATAGAATCATGGGGAGAGGACGCCGTAAGAGTTCGTGCGACAAAAAATGCCGGGATGCCCGATGACGACTGGGCACTGTCTGTCCCCCAAGATCCGACGGGCACTGTACGGTGCGACGAAAACGGCGGTGTGCTCGAAAACGGAAATATAGTCGTGAAGCTGTCAGGATCCGGAAAGATAACGATCTATTCAAAAGATGGCAAAAAGCTTCTCGAAGAGTTCTCCAGAAACCGCAGAGACGTGACCGACCCGAAATGCAGTGCGACGGAGATCGAAGCAAGACAGTTCAAACCGGTCATCGGGGGTGAATATCATCTTACCGTACGCTTTGAATCAACGGATCCTGATGAGAAGATATTCGGTATGGGTCAGTACCAGCAGCCCTACCTGAATCTTAAGGGGACCGATCTTGAGCTGGCGCACAGGAACTCGCAGGCAAGTGTTCCGTTTGCCGTATCCTCACTCGGCTATGGCATACTGTGGAACAATCCCGCGATAGGAAGATGTGTTTTCGGAAAGAATGTCACATCATATGAAGCATACAGCACAAAGGCAATGGACTACTGGGTCGTTGCAAAGGATACTCCCGCACAGATAGAAGAGGCATATGCGAAGGTTAGCGGAACGGTTCCGATGATGCCCGAGTACGGTCTCGGATTCTGGCAGTGCAAACTTCGCTATCGCACGCAGGAAGAGCTTCTGGAGGTCGCGAGAAAATATCATAAGCTCGGAATACCTCTTGATGTTATAGTTGTTGATTTCTTCCACTGGCCAAAACAGGGAGAGTGGAAGTTCGATCCGGTATACTGGCCCGATCCGAAGGCAATGACTGACGAACTTGAATCCATGGGCATAAAGCTTATGGTATCCATATGGCCGACCGTTGACAGGCAGAGTGAGAGCTTTGAATACATGCTTGAACACGGATATCTGATAAGAGCGGAAAGAGGCTTCCGGGTAGGACTTGATTTTCAGGGTTCGACCATCCATATCGATGTCACGAATCCGGAAGCAAGAAAGTATCTGTGGGAGACGGTAAGGAAGAACTATTATGACCTTGGAGTAAAGATTTTCTGGCTCGATGAGGCTGAGCCGGAATACTCCGCATATGATTTTGACAACTACCGTTACTATCTGGGGACCGATCTTATGATCGGAAACATATATCCGTCTGATTATGCAAGAGCATTTTATGAAGGAATGAAGAGTCAGGGGCAGAAGGATATCGTAAACCTGATCAGGTGTGCGTGGGCGGGAAGCCAGAGATTCGGATCTCTTGTATGGTCCGGAGATATCGCATCGAGCTTTGACAGCATGAGAAACCAGCTTGTCGCAGGTCTTAACATGGGCCTTGCGGGAATACCGTGGTGGACTACGGATATAGGAGGATTTCACGGCGGGGATCCGGATGATCCCGAATTTCGGGAGCTGTTCGTAAGATGGTTCGAGTGGGGTACGTATTGTCCGGTCATGAGACTTCACGGAGACAGGGAACCGCGCCAGCCGCAACTGGGAACGACGGGAGGAGCCGCATGCTGTTCCGGCGCGGCCAATGAGATCTGGAGCTACGGCGACGAGGTATTTGAGATCTGCAAGGAGTACATACGGATCCGTGAATCGTTAAGAGACTATACAAGGTCGCTTATGAGGCAGGCTCATGAGAACGGAACTCCGGTCATGAGGACGCTGTTCTATGAGTTCCCCGACGATCCGATGTCGTGGGAGATCGAGGATGAATATATGTACGGAGACAGTTACCTTGTCGCCCCTGTTCTGGAGGCGGGGGTTACTTCGCGAAGTGTC
>JAILRJ010000104.1:0-52934 GCA_024698285.1 Lachnospiraceae bacterium
AACATAAACAGAAAATACAGAATACAATCTATATATAAGATCGGAAAGAGACTATCGATATCGTGATATTCGTAAAGAATCCCCCAGGCAATATCCGCAAGGAAGTAAAGGTTTGCGGCCACAAGGAAATGGTTGTAGCGTGCAACCGCCCTCTGCCCTGATTCCCGGTCCCGCGTCGAAAGGCGGAAATGGCCGAAAACTTCGTGGTTTATTGTCAGGTTAATTATTAGCGCCAGAACACTTACGATTGAGTAATACATTCCTTAATCACGATCCTCCTGAATCTGTATCGTGTCTTCACCCTTTTGGCAAAACACATCTGATATTGTAACACAGAATCATGAACAAAATGCTCATACTCTTTAAAAAAACTTATTATTTTCACGAAGAAGCCGGAGCCGGCTCAAACCTATCATTCGATAAGGACATCGCTCCTGTCAATCACAGACTTCCCAAGCCATTTCTTCCTGTACCAATAGTACATGACGATAAGTCCTCGTATGCATTCATCCGTTGCCGTTCCCATAAAGATACCGGCAACACCGAATCCCAGCACGACTCCGACAGCATATCCCGTCGTAAGACCAAGTCCCCAGTTACTCAAAATACCGGCCACCAACGGAAATACATATGCTCCCGCTGCCTTAAGACTGCTGACAAAAGTCATGTTAAGGCACCGTCCCATCTCGACAAAGATGTCCGCTATCATTATCTTTTGTCCCAAAGCGATTATGTTGGGATTATCCGTAAAAATGTGCAGGGTGAAGCTGCAAAGGGCTGCATTGGCGCACGCAAGTACTATCGTTATGGGCATTGAGGTTCTAAGGGTTCTGAAAACCCTTTTGTATGCCTCATCGTTTTTACCCGCTCCCACCAAATGTCCGGTGATTATCTGTGTAGACATCGCGGAAGCATTAGAGAAGATCATCGCAAACGAAATAAGTGTATTGCAGTATGCCCTTGCATTGACCGCATCATTTCCCATGGTGTTGACAAAAGAAAGAAGTGTCGTCTGGTAAAGATTATAGGTGAGGTTTTCACCGGCGGAAGGAAGTCCGATCTTTATCATTTTGGAAAGCAGTTTAAAAGGAAACGGATTCAAATAACCGAGTGAAATCTTTCCTGTTTTTGTTACATAGAAAAAAGCGATAAGGGCTATAACCGCCAGAAATCTTGCCGCAACCGTTGATATCGCAACACCGGCAACGCCCAAATTCAGAGCTTTCCACGGACCGTACAGGAACAGATAATTCCCGATGATATTTATGATATTTATGCCGAATGAAACCCACATACCGATCTTGGTATATCCGTTACATCGCAGTATCTGAAGCAGGACATTAGACACCGCAACAAGAAAGCCACCACCGCCCACGATATAAATATATGTCATCGAGAACGGACGCATCTCCGGGGATACATGAAGAGCATTCATGATAAACGGATTTGCCGCGCAAAAAGTTGCGCTCAGTATAATGCCGAATACAAGATTCACAACAATCGAAAGCGTATAGATCATATTCATCCGGTCATACATTTTGGCCCCAAGATACTGAGCCACAACTACGCTTGTAGCAGTGGCGATTATGTTAAAAAGTATGAGCATCATGAACATGATGATATTTGCATTACCAACCGCTCCGACAGCATATTCGTTATAATGGCTCAGCATAACGGTATCAACGTTTTGCAGCATTGTATTGAGCAAAAGCTCCAGAAACATGGGGCCTGCCAATATCATAAGCGGTGTATTTTCATCTATGACAACAGTTCTGCTTTTTTCCATCGGACTTCCTTTTCATATATCGCCGTCTGTGCTCATGTCAGGTATGATACACCTTCGGGACATTCGGGACTCATTATAAACTGTCATGTATTTTATCATTATCCGATATCCCGGGCGATCCGATCCTTCATCTTTGTTTCCCGAAACTGAAGAAGACAGGGACTTTTTGCCCGAATTATTATATAATACGGGTATATATTTCTATCAGTCCGGGTGATCAGGCACCGGAAACCTGACTTGTTTATGGATAATCAGAACACGAGAAAGATTTTTATCATATTTATCAACGTGATCATTATGGCCGCCATACTGATCTTCGTTGTCCTGTACTCGAGATTTTCCGACCGTGAATCTTACCAAATGCAGGTTGAGCATTTTGAAAACTCCACGGTCACCATGGAGCAGGTGACGGAGAATTATCTGGAGGGTGAACAGAGGATCTGTGATGTGTGGGCGCGCTATATCAACAGCACCAAGATGACGATGGAAGAGGCCGCCGACTATATCCGTACCTCACATGTCCTTGCGAGTGCTTCGGCGCATCTGATATCCCCCGGCACTCTCACGGGACTTTCCACACGACCGAAACAGGGTACGACCGACGATTACTTTGTTTCCTACAAACGGTTGGACCTGCTGAACAGTACGGATTGGATCGACGACATCGGATAGTCGATCAATATCACCCGCGCTTACACCAACCCGATGAACGGCGAGCAGTCATTGGCTTTCTGTAATAAGGTCTCGCTGTATGATCCCGACGGCAACTCCTCCGAAACCGCTGTCCTGCTGAGGGTGATACCGATCTGGGAACTCGAACAGAAATGGGTATTCCCGCAGACGGAACTCGCAGACGCGGAGCTGTCCATGATAGACGCCGACGGTGATTATATCCTCAAAGGATACGGTTTTAAAAACTCCGGTTTCTTTGAGTTCTACGAATCATATAATCCGACGGATCCCGAAACAGCGAAGCGGTTGTTCGAGAGGATCACTTCATCGACAGGCTCCGTTCCGATGCTTGACTCGCACGCACAGGAGTGCGTACTTGCCTTTACTCCCGTTGATGCCACCGCAGGATGGACACTTCTTGGTCTTGTACCCTCGAAGGATCTTCATACGGATAATGAAAACTGGCTGCTGTTCGGAGTCGTTTCCGCCGGCCTGCTGGTCCTGTTCCTCTGTGACCTTTTCCATATGCTTTTTCTTAACAAGCGACTTCAGATCACAGCCCGTGAAGCCGAATCTGCGAATAAGGCCAAAACCGATTTCCTCTCTACAATGTCCCACGACATCCGGACCCCCATGAACGCCATCATAGGCCTGACCACCATTGCCGAGAAGAATCTCGGTGATCCGAAGTCAACAGGCGAAAGCCTCAGGAAGATCAGTCTTGCCAGTAATCATCTTCTGACGCTGATCAACGACATCTTGGATATTTCAAAGGTCGAGAGCGGCAACCTGAAACTGAGTCCTCTGACATTCTCAATTGTCGAGACGGTCGAAAACCTTGTTAATATATCCCAACCCATGATCAAGGAGAAGAATCTCGAATTCAGTTTCCATATCAACAGGATGGAAAAGGAATACCTGTATGCTTGACCAGCTGCGCCTGAACCAGATATGCATAAATATCCTCTCCAACGCCATCAAATACACCGAACCCGGCGGACGGGTGAGCGTGGATATGCGCGAGGAACACAGTCTCTCACCCGGCTGCGTCCGACTGGTCTATGTTGTGGAGGATTCGGGCATCGGCATGAGTGCCGAATTCATGGAGACAATGTACCAGCCGTTCTCACGACAGATAGACAGCCGTGTCAACAGCATTCAGGAACCGGCCTGGGCCTGACCATTACAAAACAGATGGTGGAACTGATGGGCGGAACGATCGAATGCCAAAGCAAGCAGGGAAAAGGAACAACTTTCACCGTCGTACTGGATATACCTGCGGCCGACAGGCAGCGGGAGGATATGAAACTTGACCCCATTGATGTCCTGATCGTGGATGACGATGAGATCATGCTTCAGACTGCTGCCGACACCCTTGAGTCTCTCGGCGCGACAGCCGAGCAGGCGCGAAGCGGACTTGAAGCCCTCGGCATGATCGAGCACAGACATCTTTCGGGGCGGGATTACAATGTTGTCATCATCGATTGGAAAATGCCGGAAGTCGACGGTATTGAAACCATAAGACGTATACGGGCGGAGCTGGAAACCGATATACCCATTCTGCTTATTTCCGCATACGACTGGTCGGACATCGAAGATAAAGCCAAAGAAGCGGGAGCGAACGGCTTCGTCAGCAAACCGCTCTTTGCTTCCACGCTCTATGACAAGATCAACGATCTTATCGGAATAGAGTCCAGATCTCCGGAACCGGAAGAGGATTATTCCGATCTTGCGGGTATGAACATCCTTATAGCCGAGGATAACGATATCAACTGGGAGATCATCTCCGCAATGCTTGCCATGTTCGGGATCAATACCGAGCGCGCCAAAAACGGACGTGTCTGTGTGGATATGATAAGTGCCGCCGACAAAGGAAGTTACGATCTTGTATTCATGGACATTCAGATGCCGGAAATGAACGGACTCCATGCAACCAGGGCGATCCGAAAGCTGTCCGATCCCGGCGTCGCCTCCGTTCCTATCATCGCCATGACGGCGGACGCATTTTCCGAGAACGTTACGGAATGCCTTAACGCCGGTATGAACGGGCATATTGCGAAGCCCGTCGATATAAAACTGGTCATCAAAGAGATTCGAAGAATCAGAGAAGGGAAGGAACTGTGATGAAGAAGATAATCTGTGTGTTGTTATCGGTATTGATAATTTCGGGACTGACCGCTTGCATTTCGATCAACCGGGAAAAGGCGCCCGATAAGGGCTTTACGCCGTCTCTGGACACATCCGTAAGCTGCAAGATCAATGTCGCCGGCGGTTACGACAACTTTGAGGCTCTGGAGGCTGAATTTGATCGTTTCAATGCTCATTATCCCAACGCAGAACTGAAATATACCAAGATCGATGACTATAACAACATGATCGGTACAGTCCTTGACGGTAATGACGCCCCTGACATCTATGTAAATTACTCCTGGATGTACGGCAGGGATCAGTACAGATCCTCCATAGATCACGCCGAGAACCTGGCGGATCCCGCGCTCGGCCTTGACCTTAATTGCATTCGCAGCAATATAATCCTGAATACGGACGACGGCACGCTCCCGATGGTCCCGGTCTTCTCAAACACCTACGGCATGCTCGTCAACAAGAGTCTGTTTGAAAAAGAAGCCCTAACATTCCTTCCACTTACAGTGAGCTCGTCGAAGTGTGTGACAAGCTTCGCCAAAAAGGCTATGAAAGCCCGGTGATGGGCTTCTCCAGAGAAGAGACGACTTCTGTTATTTCCGTGACGGGTTATCCCCTCTTCTGCAAAAGCGTGGCAGGGGACACGGAAGCTGTCAAAAAGCTCAATTCCCTTGATCCTTCGGCAGGTGAATATATGAGACCGACCCTGGAAAAGATCGCGCAGTTCATAAACGACGGCTGTGTTGACCTTAAAGCCTGTGACGGGATCGAAAACAACTATGATGCCGTGATCCTTCGCTTTTTTGAAGGTGACGTCCCTATGATGACCGCATCCGGAGATACCGTTTCCGGAACAGAGAAACGCGAGAGCCGTTCTGAGGCATTTATCGCCAATCCGTTTGAGTATACCTTTGTCCCGGTTCCCATGTCGGATGACGGAGCCGACTTCCTTGACATGCCGAATCTGCAGTTTTCGGTTAACAAAGACAGCAGTAACCGGGATATGGCCAACGAGTTTATGCGATTCCTCATCACATCGGAGGAACTTAATAATATGGCGCAGAAAAAGGGGCTGATGTCTCCGACCAAAGATCTGTCATTTAACAGTATGTACGCTGCATTCGGGTCCGTCCCGGAAGATCATATCCTATCGCCGGAAGAGTTCGGTCTGACGGATGATGCTGTCATACAGTTCAGACAGGCGGCTTACGGGGTCGGAACCGGAGCAATGACAATAGATGAAGCAATTGCTGGCTACGGGACTTTTACACAATAAGAAGGGAAATCCGACTTATAACGGATCGGCAAAATCGGCAACGGAGTATCGGGGCACAAGACTTCCGCTTCCGTTCATCTTGAAATATCCTCTGAATATCCTGTCCACCGCGGATCTGACACCTTCGGTATCAGTCCCGAGCAGGATAACAAGAAACTGCTGTTTGCTGTATCTTGTGAGCACGTCCACATCCCTTATCGTCTGACGTATAGACTGCTCCATGTTGTTCATCGAACGTTCAAGTTCATCCGCACCGAAAGCTTCATCTCCCGAAGCTTCAAGAGATATCACAATAAGCTTGAACGAGTATCTGAACCTCTCTTCAAGATTCGATATGAACTCGTAGAGTTTTGCAAACTCCCGGTAGTCCACATTCATCGCACCGTTATAGCTTCCGCTGTTTCTGATGCTGTTGACGAGCTTTGCAACGTCAATATCCGCGCTCTCGGTATTCCCGGATTCTTCATTATAGAAATCGAATCCGCTCTTTCCGTTCTGTTTGACATGATAAAGCGCTTTATCCGCCCTGTTATACACATCGGTGTATGTATCTTCCGGTGTACTCATGACCATACCTGCAGATATCGATGCTATCGCTATCTCCGGATCGTCTTTTTTATTCTCCTCAAAATCACGGATGATGGCCGTCATCCCGTCCCCCGCTTCCTGCTCACTCACGTTTTTCATGAACAGAAGGAACTCGTCTCCGCCAAGTCTGCAGCACAGACTCCCCGAGCTGTTTTCGGTCAGCGTATCGCCCATTATATGGAGAATCCTGTCTCCGGCCTCATGTCCGTATGTATCGTTTATCCTTTTCAGATTGTCGACATCCATAAATACAAGGCAACCCTTTTCTTCCTGCATAACGCGCGCTATCGCCTTCTCACCCGCATTTCTGCTCATTATGCCGGTAGTAATGTCGATCTCATCCTTGCTTCCTTGAGACACAAATGTCTCAACGACTTCCTGAAGAAGAGTTGATGAAGCCTCGATATCCTCATCGTTTTCAACAGGATCGATCTTCATTATCTCATCAAATTCTCCGCTGTCCCACAGCTTAATAAAAAGGTCCGTAAATGCGGGATCAAACTGTCCTCCCTTCTCGTCGGTCAGTTCTTTTCGTATCCGCTCGGGCCCGAGCGCCCTTCTGTAAACCCTGTCACTGTTCATTGCATCAAAAGCATCGGCGATGGCAACTATCCTCGCCTCCTCCGATATATCTTCTCCCGCAAGATGCGAAGGATAACCTTTTCCGTCATACCTCTCATGATGAGAAGCCGCGACATCATCAGCTATTTGAACGACAGTCCTGTCTTTGAGCATATCCCTTCCGATCATCGTATGCGATCTGATCATCTCCGTCTCGATATCGGTCAGTGTTCTCGGATTGTTCAGTATAGAATCGGGAACTCCTATCTTGCCTATGTCATGAAGCAATGCCGCATACTTCAGATCATCCGTTCTCTCCGATTCCCAACCGAGTTCTTCAGCCATCTTACCCGAATACAGGCTGACACGCGTTGAGTGTCCTTTCTTATACGGATCCTTTGCATCTATTGCATTGGCAAGCGTGTGGATGGTCTGCCGGGACATCTGTTCTATCTTCCTGCTCTGATCCCTGACTACGGCAGTTTGTTTCTCAACTTCCTCAGTCAGCCTGGTGGCATGATCGATCTCCAAAAGCGCGATCCTGTGATACTGTATCATCGCCATTCCGGTGAAAACTGAAACAGCGGCGTACAGTAGAGGAAAACGATTCATAAACTCCGGGGTATAGTATTCGCTTATATTTTTATTGAGGGGAGAATAGAATACGATCGCGATGAGCACTGTAAAATATGCGGAAAGCAAAATGCCGTATTTAACTCCCACAAAATAGCACATCCCTATCGGAATGAGCAGCGCCCAAAGTACAGAGGACCCCTTTGCGGATCCGGTTACAACATATAACGTTATGAAGAAAGCGCAGAATATGGTAGGAAACAGTATAGTCAGTTCGCGGTTCTTGAGTACATGAGCGCAGTATGCACATCCCGCTCCGGCAATAACGGTTGCGATCGACGCACCGACCAGAAGAATACCGCTCGAGAAATTGACGATCACCATGATCACTCCGAGAAGCGTCGACACAACGCTCACGAAAGTCAGAGCCCTCATGTTGGACTCAAGGCGGTCGCCCACATATATCGTTCTGTTCAGATCTTTTACGATCGATCTGATGTACCCCAGCATATCATTCACCCTTAGATCCTGACTTCGCAAAAAGGTCGAAGAAGAGCTCCCCGAGCGTCATCACGACGAGCGGTGTGATCTGCAGTAGCACACGGTTTCCCGAGTCTCCGACGTTCTCATAGAGAACGTCTCCTCTTCCGAACGATGCGGCAAGAACGATCAGTAAAAATCCCACGGTCAGGGTTATATTGTACGCATTGTCTCCGATGCGCCACACTTCCCCTTTTATCCTGCGTATGATAAATTCCGCGACGAGAAGGAATACCGTCCCTATCACGAAATACGGGAACATACCCCATCCGCTCTGTCTGAACAGATTGTCGGCAAACGCTCCCAGATTTCCGATATAAAGGTCCCTGTCATACGCAAAGAGAACAAGATTACCCAAAACAAGAGCACCTATATACATAAAAGGAAGTGCCGATGCGAACCTTATCTTAAACATCGGAAGAACAAAGGCGATAAAGATTCCCGTAAACACCAGAACCGCGATCAGCAGTACGGCCTTCTGAGGTGTCAGGAACAGATATATGTTATCAAGTACGTTAAATCCGGCAAATATCCTCAGGCAGTATCCGCCGAACAGGAGCGTTACCGGAAGTATCACGTACATCGCAAGCTTCTTTCCGAGGTCGGTGTAAAGCGATATGCAAAGAACAAGCCAGACAACAAAGAGTGTTCCTTCTATCCTGAACAGTCCGACAGCAACAAGGAACAGCGAAACCTCTCCAATCGATCCCTTCTTACCGTCAATGGCGCAGTACGCCGCGATAAAGAACATCTCCATAAAGTACATGTTTGCAAGTGCCCAGTGACCGAGAATGTAAAACGGTGTTGCGCTTGCAAGAAAAACCGTCAGCACAACGGCATAAACGATCGCACTCTTTCGTTCCGCACGCCTGCTGCCTCTCTCATAAGCACACACACCGAAAAACGCTATAAAGTTTATATGGAAGAATTCTCTTATACCGAAAGACTCTCCGAACCCGAACAGTGCCGGAAGCGTGTCCACGCTTACGATCCCGAGTCCCGTGTCGGTCAGCCAGAAATCGAACTGATCGCGAAGATGACCGTAATACACGATGATATCGGGGTATCTTCTGAAGAAATACATAGAATCGTTCGATATCGAAACCGGCATTATTCCGCTTGTCGCTACAGCACCGAATACGAGAACGAAGGCCAGCGACGCGAGCATGTGATTTTTGCGAAGCGGACCGAAATCCGTACGAAGCGATGCATACGCTCGTCTGTTTAAAAATTCGCATACCACGATCTCAAGAATGACGGCACAAATAACGCTCGTCCGGTTATAGGGGATCCCTGTGATCAGCAGGAAATACGCGGTTACGACAAACGCCGACAGTCCGGCGGGAAACGCCAGAATGCACTTTTTTTGCCACGACTCTTCTTTATCAAGCAATAGATCCGAGATGAGTGCCCCCAGCAGGAAAATGCACAGTATCACGACATACTGCTTTGCAAAGTTTTGCGCGGCGCGGCCGGCAAGATATTCCGTTATCACCGTCGTCAGCGCACTCATTTAGTGATCACCTCGTCAAAGTACTGTTTGGAAGCGATGTAGAAGCTGTCCGTGTCATGCTCTTCGGTCTGCTGCCACAGAACAACAAGTTCCTTCGCATCGGAGATTTCCTCCGTGCACATGTACACGCGCGAATCACCGATGAAATAGTTGTAGAACCAGTAATAATAAAATCCGTTGCCCCACTCGCCGTTATAAGGCGTGAGAGCGAACGTGTAACGCATCATGTCGTTTGCTGCCCCGAGATCTTCGAAATACGCTTTCTGCTCATCGGAGAGCCGGACGCCCGTCAGAGAATCGTCCTTAACCACCGAGGCCTTTGCAAAATCAAGGAAGTCCCACATATTGACCGCGTGATAGTAATCGTAGATCCAGTAGTTGCCGTGCTCATCATAATCGTTCTCATCACTCGACAGGTCGAAATCATCCGAAACATCGAACGCATCATTCGGAGTATAAACAGTCTTGCCCTTAAAGAACTCTGTCAGGAACGCATCAGGGTACTCGCCTTCGGCCAAAAATCCCATCTGATACATGCTCTGGAGAGTAGGCCGGTAAAACGGCAGGATCAGGTGCACGGTCCTGATATTGTAAACGACAAAAAACAGAACCATTCCCATTGCGTACAAAACAAGAATGATCCCGTTTTTCTTATTCTTATACGGTCCTTTGACCGGTATGTGAAGTGCCGCAAATGCGGCGACTGTTAAGCACAGTGCAAGTACGATCTTCATCGGTAGTAATTATAATACGGTAAGTGCCTCGCCGTCAAAGTCGATCGTGATCGTATCGCCTTCCTCTATATCGCCTTCGAGAATCTTCTTAGCTGCAAGAGTCTCAACCGTCCGCTGCATGAAACGCTTCAAAGGACGTGCTCCGTATACCGGGTCATATGCCTCTTTTATTATGTATTCGCATGCCGCATCGGTAAGCTCTATCGCAAGCCTCCTGTCGGAAAGTCGCTCGTTGACATCCGCAAGTATCAGCTTCATGATTCCGCCGATATTGTCGCGTGTGAGCGGTTTGAACATTATCGTCTCGTCAAGGCGGTTTAGGAATTCGGGTCTGAATGCACCGCGAAGCTCACCCATTACCGCTTCCGAAGCTTCTTCGCTTATATTTCCGTTATCGTCTATGCCGTCGAGAAGATACTGAGCACCGATGTTACTCGTCATGATGAGTATCGTGTTCTTAAAGTCCACGGTCCTGCCCTGCGAATCGGTTATACGTCCGTCATCGAGCACCTGAAGGAGTACGTTGAACACATCCGGGTGCGCTTTTTCGATCTCGTCAAACAGTACAACGGAGTAAGGTTTTCTCCTTACGGCCTCGGTCAGCTGACCGCCCTCCTCGTATCCGACGTATCCCGGAGGCGCTCCGATAAGACGCGATACGGAGAACTTCTCCATGTATTCGCTCATATCTATCCTGACCATGTTGTTCTCATCGTCAAACAGGCTCGCCGCCAGAGATTTGGCCAGTTCGGTCTTGCCGACACCGGTAGGGCCGAGGAACAGGAATGAACCGATAGGCTTTGCGGGGTCCTTGATACCTGCCTTTGAGCGCAGGATCGCCTCTGTGACCTTCGTCACGCCTTCATCCTGACCTATCACTCTCTTATGGAGTTCCTCATCAAGATGGAGTATCTTCGTCCTCTCGCCCTCTGTAAGCTTGGAAACGGGTATTCCCGTCCAACGGCTGACGATCTGGGATATCTCCTCGTCAGAGACATTCTCATGAACGAGCGTCAATTCCTTGTTTCTGACATTTTCCTCTTCTATCGCAAGCTGCTGGGTCAATTGCGGGAGTTTACCGTACTGAAGCTGTCCGGCAAGTTCGTAATTGTTCTCTCTCTTGGCAATCTCGATCTCGTTGTTCGTTGCCTCTATTTCGGCACGTAATTTCGAAAGCTTCTCAACCGATGCCTTCTCGTTTTCCCACTGTGCCATCTTGCTGTCATACTCGTCCTTGATCTCGGCAAGCTCTTTTCTGAGCTCTTCGAGACGCGATTGACTGAGTTGGTCGGTTTCCTTGACAAGTGCCGCTTCTTCAATCTCAAGCTGCATTTTCCTTCGGCTGATCTCATCGAGTTCGGCCGGCATCGATTTCATTTCCGTCTTTACGAGTGCGCAAGCCTCATCGACAAGGTCAATAGCCTTATCGGGAAGGAATCTGTCGGTAATGTACCTGTCTGAAAGCGTTGCAGCCGCAACAAGCGCGGTATCCATTATCTTAACTTCGTGATAATTCTCGTAGCGCTCTTTGAGCCCTCTGAGGATCGAAATCGTATCCTCAACGCTTGGCTCGTCAACCGTCACAGGCTGGAATCTTCTCTCAAGAGCCGCATCCTTTTCAATATACTGCCTGTATTCGTCAAGAGTCGTTGCTCCTATGCAGTGAAGCTCTCCACGCGCAAGCATCGGCTTTAACATGTTCCCGGCATCGAGCGCGCCGTCGGTCTTACCGGCTCCTACAATCGTATGAAGCTCATCGATGAACAGGATTATCTTTCCGTCGCTTGCTTTAACATCTTCGAGCACGGCCTTCAGACGCTCCTCGAACTCACCGCGGTACTTGGCACCCGCAACGAGTGCTCCCATATCAAGCGCAAATATCGTCTTATCCTTCAGGCTTTCCGGAACATCGCCGCTGACTATACGCTGTGCGAGTCCCTCAACCACAGCCGTCTTACCGACACCGGGTTCACCGATCAGGACCGGATTGTTTTTCGTCTTACGAGACAGGATACGGATAATGTTTCTTATCTCTGTATCTCTTCCAATGACCGGATCGAGCTTCTGGTTTCTTGCCTTTTCCACCAGATCCTGTCCGTACTTTTCAAGCGTATCGTACGTTGCTTCGGGATTGTCGGTCATAACATTATGATTGCCTCTCACCTCGGCAAGTGCCGAAAGGAAACGCTCTCGTGTCAGGCCGTATTCGCTCATCAGATCTTTGATATCGCTGTCGGGATGCTTTAACATCGACAGGAACAGATGCTCGACCGAAACGTACGAATCGTTCATCGCCTTCGCTTCGTCTTCGGCAGATACGAGAACCTTGTTCAGCTTGTCTCCGACATAAACCCTGCCGCCTGAGACCTTCGGACGTCTGTTAATGTGAGATTCGACATTTTCAAGAAAATGCTCGTTATTGATCTCCATCTTCTCGATAAGCTTCGGGATCAGCCCATCCTCCTGCGTCAACAGTGCGTACAGAAGATGAACCTGGGCTATCTCCTGATTACCGTAGTCATATGTGATCTTCTCGAGCGAATTGACCGCATCGAGTGATTTTTGTGTAAACTTTTGTATGTTCATTAAGGTTACCTCCTTATTATGTATTCTTCTCCGGCAGATTTGAAAAAACCTCGTCAAGCGCAGACGCCTTCACAAGGTTTTCTCGGAAACAATTCAGCCCCACCCTGTTGAACACATAATATCATCAGTTATTAGCCATGTCAACAGTCGAGTGCTAATATTTTCAGAATATTTGGATAATTACCGCAAAAAGCGCGAAAATCACATCTTCTCGGGTGCCTCAAATCCCAGCAGATCTATGCATGTCTCAAGGATCCTCTTCGTAAGGACGAGAAGTGCGATCCATCCTTCCTTCTTCGCCGCATCCTCTTCCGTAAGAATCTTTGTCTCGTGATAGAAACGGTTGAAGGCGTTGCACACATCGTAGATATACGCGCATATCCTGTGAGGCGCTATCTCATCGTATGCCGCCCTTACGGTTATCGCAAACTTGGAAAGCTCGAGCATAAGTGATTTTTCAAGATCGTTTTGAGGCTTTCCTATGCTTGTCGGCAGCTTCGATCCGTCGGCAGTGTACTTGCCGAGTATCGACTTGATACGGACTATCGTATACAGAATGTACGGACCCGTGTTTCCTTCAAACGAAGTGAACTTATCGGTGTCGAATACATAATCCTTCGTCGCCTGGTTCGAAAGGTCTCCGTATTTGATCGCGGCCAGAGCCACTGTCTCGCTTGTCTTCTTCGCTTCTTCGGGATCCGCCTCATGATTGTCCATGATCTTCCTGTACATCGTATCGCGTATGTCGGATATCAGTGTCTCAAGGCGCATCACTCCGCCTTCACGCGTCTTGAACGGCTTTCCGTCCTTGCCGTTCATCGTACCGAATCCGAGAAAATCAAGCTTCACACCATCCTTTACAACGCCGGTCTTCCTTGCGCATCGAAATACCTGTATGAAATGCATCTCCTGACGCTTATCGACAACATAAATCACGTGATCCGGATCAAAGCATGAACGCCTGTCGAGAAGCGTTGCAAGATCCGTTGTCGTATAAAGCGATGCACCGTCGGATTTTAATATCATGCACGGCGGGATCTCCTTTGAATCGGACTCCTGTGCCACATCCACGACAAGTGCGCCCTCACTCTCATATGCAAACCCCTTGTCCTTCATATCTTTGACCATGTCCGGGATCAGCGCATCAACACTGCTCTCACCTTTCCACCAGTCAAACTCGACAGAAAGATCTTTGTAGTTCTTCTTAAGATCCGGAACGGAAACGTCCATTATATGCTGCCAGAGCGCACGGTATCCGCGATTGCCTCTCTGAAGCTGACCCGTTGCCTCCAGTGCTGCTTCTTTGTATGCCTCGTCCTCCTTGGACTTTGCGGATGCCGCGGGATATATCTCCTCAAGTTCCGAAAGAGTGAACGGTGCCTCCGAAGGATACTCGCCTTCGAAGCTTTCGTCAAAATACGGCAGTTCCGGTTTTCTCTCTCTGAGTTCGGTTATGATAAGACCCATCTGAAGACCCCAGTCTCCGAGATGAACATCGCCTATTACGTCATTTCCGAGATATTTACAAATGCGTTTAACGCTCTCGCCGATTATCGCTGCGCGAAGATGCCCCACATGAAGCGGCTTGGCAACGTTCGGTCCGCCGTAATCCACAACGATCTTTTCCGGCTGCGGCATGTCAACGGCAAACTTATCACCCGACTCCATTTTGTTAAGGAATCCCGAGAGAAAATCATCCGACACCTTTATGTTCAAAAAGCCCGGAGCAACCGCATTTATCATTGAAAAGGCGGAATTGCCGGAAAGCTTTGCCGCAACTTCTTCGGCTATCGCCATCGGAGCCTTGTGATACGCCTTTGCACCGGCCATCGCTCCGTTACACTGAAATTCGCAAAGATCGGGACGGTTACTGACCCCGACTTTTCCGTAGGAAGCATCGTAGCCCGCTGCCTCGAATCCCTTTGCAACCGTTTCCGAAATCTGTTCAAGTATTGTTTTCATTATAACTCCTCGTCTTCAATCAGTTCTCCGTCCCCGCTCAAACGGCGCTATGCCTGGCTGTCGCATCAAGATGCGACAGCCAGCATCCGCAATAATTCTGTCTGTAAAGATTATATTTTTTTGACAGTTCTATCGACTGTTTAAAACCGTCTTTCTTCTTGAAATCCGAATACATCCATTCCGGTCCGTCTTCATGTTCCGATGCTATGCCTTCCCCGATCGAGTTGATGAGCTTCGCATTCTTGTGTGGGCTTATCGTGAGCGTCGTGGTAAACAGATCGTATCCGCCGGAGCGTGCCAGTTCGTATGTCTTGCGAAGTCTCATATCAAAGCACATAGTGCATCTGGCTCCGCCTTCGGGACAGTGCTCCAGATCCTGTTCCCTTACCGCATCAATGAAGACATCCGGCTCGTATTCGTCGACGATAAGCTTGATCGGGTGATTTTCGCAGAAGGCGGAATATTCTTCGTTAAGTATATTGATAAGACGCGCCAATTCTGCCGAACGCTTCTCGTACTCACTGCGGTCGGTGATGTTCGGATTACAGTAAAAGCATGTTATGTCGTAATGCTCCAGAAGCGATATCAAGCAATAGCTGCTGCACGGTGCGCAGCAGCTATGTAACAGCAGTTTCTGATCATTCATCTTCTTCCTCTTCGTATGTTAAGGGAGAGTCATCTTCAAGCGGAACGTTATACTTCTCAACAAATTCCTCGAGAGGTATCGGACGTGAATACAGGAATCCCTGTGCATAGATGCAGCCAATATCAAGCAGCATGTCGACCTGCTCGTGTGTCTCGACACCTTCGCAGATAACGCGAAGATTCAGGCCCTCCGCCATCTCCACGATCTTGCGGAGTATCCATTTTCCGCTGTCGCTTTGAACCGATTCATCGAGGAATCCTCTGTCGATCTTAAGCACATCAAACGGTATGTCCCGCAAGAGGTTAAGCGACGAGTATCCCGAACCGAAGTCGTCGATCGAAAGATTCATGTTGAATTCCTTCAAGTGTCTCATAACCTCGAGCATACGCTCTTTCTCGTTGAAGAACACGGTCTCTGTGATCTCAAGTTCTATAAGGCCTCTCGGAACCTTATACCGAAGCATTATTTCCTGGACCTTCATTATATAGTTCGGATCATACAGAAGGTATCTGGATTGGTTGATCGAGATCGGATATACCTCACGTCCTTCGTCGATCATCCTTCTGATGTATTTACATATCTCTTCGAGCATGTAAAAGTCGATGCTCTCAATAAATCCGTTTCTCTCGAATACCGGAATGAAATCTCCGGGCGGGATTACGTGACCCGTGGAATCGACCCAGCGGATAAGCGCTTCCGCACCCATAATGTGATCCGTTGCCATGTTCCACTTGGGCTGCAGATAAGGTTTGAACTCGTTCTTCTGAAGAGCCTCATGCATCCTCGACTCGACACGTTCCTGTTTACGCGTCTCTTCCATCAGCTGCTCACGGTATTCGGCTTCGAAGTTGTTTCTAAGACCCGTGGAGATCGATTTACGTGCGAGATTCGCCTTATCGATCATATCGGCGATCGGCTCTTTTTTGTCCCTGATGTAATATAAACCCGTCTTGAACTTGATCGGGTATTTCATACCGATCTCTTCGGTCGCCTTTGCCAGCTTTTCGGCAATGAAATCCTTACGTTCAACCGTTCTTTCGTCATCAACGCACAGTCCGACGAACCTGTCGGCCGAGAGACGTCCGAACGTCTCGTTATATGAGTAACTCTCCTTGAGAGCTACCGCTATGTCACGAAGGAGCATATCGGCCTTCAGATGGCCGTATCCCTCGTTGATGTATCTGAAGTTCATTACGTCGAAACAGGCGAGCACATAAGGAACGTCGGGATTTTCGAGAAGAAGTTCCGTTGCCCTTTCTTTGAATGCGTTCTCGTTCGGAGCACGCGTGAGTTCATCGACATACGCAAGGTCGAACACCTTCTTCTGCTCTCTCTCGATATACCTGATAACAAAGAACGCCATCGCGGCCATAATGATAATGACGACGAGCATCGTCATGAACGACTCGACAAGGATTTCCTGAATTGAAGCACGTACATCATCGGAGTATACGATATAGAAGATATTCCAATGGCTGCTTCCGGCAAGCTGCTTATAAAGGGCGTAACCTTTCTTGCCGTTAACTGAGATCGCACGTTTTGTTATACTCTCTCCGTTGATCTCGTTAAGAACCTGATCCCTGACCAGCTGCGCGGCATAATCATCGATGCTGTCCTTTGTCAGAAGATCAAATATGTTCTTGCCTGTTCCGTCATATATCCTGTTACCTCTGACGTAAGTCACGATGTTTCCGTGCTCATCGGTCAGATATCTCTCCGCGACCATCGTCGACGACGACAATCCGGATGTTGATTCAAAGAAAACCGCCGCATTTGCAACACCGATAACATAACCCTGAACGACACCGTTCTTGAGTACGGTCGATGCAAAACACACCTCATCATTTGATCTTTCGGGTGCGAAGTTCCTGAACACCGATACCGTTTTAGAGGTGTCGATATCATCGGAAAACGCGTTAAGCACTGTTGAGACAAGTGCTCCGTTTGAACGGTATTTGATACCGCGGTTGCTTACATAAAAAGCATAGGCGAACTCATCCGTCTCTTCGAGGATCTTAAGACAGTTACATATACTCTCCTTGTCTATATCCTCATCCTGAGCCAGCACCTGCGCTTCCGCCGCAACAAGAGAACCTCTTCTCTCGAAGTTCTCGCTGAAGTATTTGGAAGTAAGATCAGATCTGTTTATGACGAAATCGTTGGAACTTTCCTCAAATGCGTTGAATATCCCGCGCACATGGAATGCCGTCAGCAAAATACACAACAAAAGAAGCACCGCACAGATGATAACAAGCTGCACGAGTGTCTTCTCTTTTTTGATCTTTGCCAACCATTTCGGAAATGAAAACAGTCTCAGTCTCTTCATCTGAAATAAGCCACTCCCGATTCAAATATCTTCATGTCCTGTTCACCGTAAATATTTACCGCAACGTTATCACCGCGACGCTCCGAGTGTCCCATCTTACCGAACACCCTTCCGTCGGGGCTCGTAATACCTTCTATAGCGGCAAACGAACCGTTGATGTTATACTCTTCGTCCATCGATACAACACCTTCGGGATCGCAATATCTCGTTGCCACCTGACCGTTTGCAAAAAGCTTCTCAAGAACATCGCTGTTTGCGACAAATCTTCCTTCACCGTGTGATACCGGAATGACATATGTCGATCCGAGCTTTGCGCCCGCAAGCCAAGGCGAGAGATTCGAAACAACCTTCGTATACGCCATCTTCGAGATATGTCGGTTGATCGTATTGTATGTAAGCGTCGGTGAATTCTCATTCTGCCCCGTTATCACTCCGTCAGGAAGAAGTCCGAGCTTTATGAGCGCCTGGAATCCGTTGCATATACCGAGCACGAGTCCGTCGCGCGAATTCACGAGATCCATTACCGCATCAGCAAGCACTTCGTTTCTGAACGCGGTCGCAAAGAACTTTGCGGAGCCGTCAGGCTCATCGCCTGCCGAAAATCCCCCCGGGAACATTACAAGCTGTGCCTTCTCTATGCCTTTTTTGAACAGTTCGACCGAATCCCTTATATCTTTGGGGTTACGGTTTGCAAACACCTGCGTGATGACATCGGCACCTGCGCGCTCGAAAGCCTTTGCGCTGTCGTACTCGCAGTTCGTACCCGGAAATACCGGAATGAATACCGTGGGCTTTGCGACCCTGTTTCTGCATACATACAAAGATCTGCCTTTTTCTTTGATATCGTAAAGAGGATCCGAAAGCGCTTCGCGATCTTTATAACTTCTCGTCGGGAAGACTTTCTCGAGAGGCTTCTTCCATGTCTCGAGAGCTTCCGACAGATCGACTGATGTGCTGCCGTAACTTATCTTACCGTCATCCGTCACTTCACCGATCACGGTATATCTGCCCGAAAGTTTTCCGACATCGCTTCCCGATACTTCCGAAATGATGAATCCGTATCCCGGAGTAAACATCTTCGTCTCATCAAACGAATGCTCAATCTTGACGCCGAGTCCGTTACCGAATGCCATCTTGCAAAGTGCGGGAGCTATACCGTATCCGTCAACCGCATAAGCGGATCTGATAAGACCTGCTTTGACATCTTTACTGAAGTTCTCATACTGCGATCTTACATCGTCGAAATCAACAACATGATATCCGTCGCTCTTTATATCCGTGAGCACAAGTTTGTTACCGGCACTCTTAAGTTCGCATGTGACCACATCCTGCGCATCCGCAACGTCTACCGCGAAAGATACGAGTGTCGGCGGAACATCTATATCCTGGAACGTACCCGACATCGAATCCTTGCCGCCGATCGAAGGAAGACCGAGTCCCATCTGTGCCGCAAAAGCACCGAGAAGTGCCGCAAACGGCTGACTCCATCTGTGCGGATCTTCCGACATTCTTCTGAAGTATTCCTGGAACGTGAATCTGATCTTCGAGTGATCTCCGCCCGCGCTGACAACTTTGGCAACGGATTCGATCACCGCATATATCGCTCCGTGATAAGGGCTCCAGCTTGAAAGATAAGGATCGAAGCCGTAGCTCATCATCGTAACCGTATCGCATTTTCCGTTGTAAACGGGAAGCTTTGCGATCATGACCTGAGTCTCGCTAAGCTGCGTCTTTCCGCCGTACGGCATCAGTACGCTGCCCGCACCGATCGATGAATCAAACATCTCGACAAGACCCTTCTGCGAGCATACGTTAAGATCGGACAACGAATCCGAAAGCGCCGCTTTAAAATCATGTGCTTTGATATCTTCGGCTACCTTATCGATGATCGGCCTGTCAAAGAATGGCTTCTCCTCGGGGATATCGACGAACACCTCAGTCTCCTGATGTGCGCCGTTCGTATCAAGGAACTCTCTCTTGAGATTGACTATCTCTTTTCCCCTCCAGGTAAGGATCAGCCTCGGCTCTTTCGTGACAACCGCAACTTCCACCGCTTCGAGGTTCTCTTCACCCGCATATTCCAAAAACTTCTTAACATCGTCGCAACCTACGACAACCGCCATTCTCTCCTGAGACTCGGATATCGCAAGTTCGGTTCCGTCAAGTCCCGCATATTTTTTGGGCACCTTATCAAGATCGATGCGAAGTCCGTCGGCAAGTTCTCCTATCGCAACCGATACTCCGCCGGCACCGAAATCGTTACACTTTCTGATGAGCTTTGATACTTCGGGACGTCTGAACAGTCTCTGAAGTTTTCTCTCCGTAGGTGCGTTACCTTTCTGAACCTCGGCTCCGCATGTCTCTATAGAAGAAAGCGTGTGCGCCTTGGAAGATCCCGTCGCACCGCCGCATCCGTCTCTTCCCGTTCTGCCGCCGAGGAGTATGATGATGTCACCCGGATCGGAAGTCGCCCTTACGACGTTCGACCTCTTTGCGGCACCCATTACTGCACCGATCTCCATACGTTTTGCAACGTAATCGGGGTGGTATATCTCTTTGACATATCCGGTCGCAAGACCGATCTGATTACCGTATGAACTGTATCCGGCAGCTGCACCGCGTACGAGCTTCTTCTGAGGAAGTTTTCCGGCAAGCGTTTCGTCCATCGGTCTTGTCGGATCTGCGGCACCCGTAACACGCATTGCCTGATAAACGTAGCTTCTTCCCGAAAGCGGATCACGGATCGCTCCTCCGAGGCACGTTGCCGCGCCACCGAAAGGCTCTATCTCCGTAGGATGGTTATGTGTCTCGTTCTTGAAGCTTACGAGCCACTCCTCACTCTTTCCGTCTATCTCAACAGGGACGACAATAGAGCATGCGTTTATCTCATCCGACTCTTCCTGGTCGGCAAGCTTACCCTGCTTCTTCAGTTCTTTCATTCCCATGAGGGCGATATCCATGAGACAGATGAACTTGTCCTTTCTGTCGCCGTATACGTCCGCACGGGCCTTCCTGTAATCCTCGAAGCTCTTTTTGATCGGCTCTTTGTAATATCCGTCACCAAACTCAACGTTCGTAAGCTCGGTTGAAAACGTCGTATGTCTGCAGTGATCGCTCCAGTATGTATCGAGCACGCGTATCTCGGTCATCGACGGATCGCGATGTTCGTCACCTGCGAAATAATTCTGTATGTGGAGAAAATCCTTGAACGTCATCGCAAGTCCAAGTGAATCGTATAACTCTTTTAACGCATCTTCTCCCATCGATGTGAAGCCGTCGAAGATTTTAATATCCTCGGGCTCGGGGAAGTTGGTCACAAGAGTATCGGGCTTTGCTCCGGATGTCTCTCTCGAATCCACGGGATTGATGCAGTATGATCTGATGGCAGCGAATTCATCGTCCGTGATATCGCCGGACAGACAGTATGTCGTAGCAGTCCTGATTATCGGCGTTGCATCAGCCGACAGGAACTGTACACACTGAACTGCGGAATCTGCACGCTGATCGAACTGGCCGGGCAGATATTCAACGGAGAATACCCTGTCGCCGTCTGCCTTCGGAAAATCCTCTTCATACAGATCGTCAACCGGAGGCTCCGAAAACACACATTTCTTCGCCGTGTCAAACACCTCATCGTCAAGATCTTCTATATCGTATCTGATGAGTATCCTGACTTTGGACAGGCCCTTAAGATCCATGTAACCTTTAAGGTCCTCAAACAGTTCGTTTGCAGCCGCAGCATAGGCCGCTTTCTTTTCTACGTAGATTCGTCTGACCATTTTAATTATCCTTTGTCTTTATCATTTTGATGGCATCCGCCAGAGTCTCAACAGGAATGATCTTATCCTTGGGGATATTTGACAGCGTTGCCGCATTCGATGCAGGCATCATGATCTTCGTAAAGCCAAGCTTAAGTGCTTCCGATGCGCGGGCTTCCGCAAGCGTGACCGATCTTACTTCACCGGAAAGACCTATCTCTCCGAACACTACCATATCCTCGCTTATCACCGTATTGGAAAAACCCGATACGATCGCAAGCGCTATTCCCAGGTCCGTCGCCGGCTCGTTCATCTTCATTCCGCCCGCGACATTTATATATGCATCGCACTCCGATGTCTTAAGCCCCATGCGCTTCTCAAGAACAGCCATCAGGAGGTTTACCCTGTTAAAATCATACCCCGTGGCCTGTCTTCTCGGGATACCGAAACTGCTCTTGCACACGAGCGCCTGGACTTCAACGAGCATCGGTCTCGTGCCTTCCATCGCACATACGACGACCGATCCCGATGAATCTTTGGGACGGCCCGCCAGCATATATTCCGAAGGATTGGTTACCTCGGCAAGTCCCTCGCTTACCATCTCGAACACGCCGATCTCGTTGGTGGATCCGAACCTGTTCTTCACGGCACGTACTATCCTGTATGACGCATAACGGTCACCCTCAAAATAGAGAACGGTGTCGACCATATGCTCAAGCACTCTCGGACCCGCTACCGTTCCTTCCTTCGTAACATGACCCACAATGAATACCGTGATCGAAAGGCTCTTCGCGATCGCAAGAAGTACCGCCGTCGCTTCCCTTACCTGTGAAACGCTTCCGGGCGCGGAAGAGACGCTCTCCGAATACATAGTCTGTATACTGTCTATTATTACCGCATCGGGCTTGTGTTTTCTGATAACCTCTTCAATGAGCGTAAGATTCGTCTCACACAGGAGCTTGAGCCTGTCATCGAAACCTCCGATACGGACAGCACGCATTTTGATCTGCTTGGCCGATTCCTCGCCGGATATATACAGTACGCTCGTTCCGGCCGAAGAAAGATTGCGTCCGACCTGCAAAAGGAGCGTCGATTTACCGATACCGGGATCTCCGCCTACCAAAACAAGGGAGCCCGGTACCATACCGCCTCCCAATACCCTGTCAAGTTCGGACAGCCCTGTTGTGATCCTCTCGAGATTTGCGAGGGATACATCCCCGATGCTGACCGGCTCGGGAACGCCCTGACTCGGACTGTGTGACCTGCCTGATTGCGCCGTCTTAACTACCGGCTCTTCCACGAACGTATTCCACGCCTTGCACGCGGGACACTGACCCATCCACTTGGAAGACTCGTATCCGCATTCGTTACAGAAAAACGCGGTGGAAGGTCGTCCTTTTGCCATTAACTATTCAACAACCTTTACGCTTATTTCTCCTTTACCTTCAAGTTCAACCGATAAACTGAGCTTTCCGCCGAGGTTGGTCCTGATCTTGCCGATGTCCTTACCGGCAACGTTTACGCTGTATTCTGTATCTTCCTTAAGACCGATCGTTATCATCGCATCTTTGTCGCCGCATACGACGAACGACACCCCGTCGGGACCTGTCGTAAAATCGTTGACGCTCGTTCCGGGCTCCGATTCGTATACGAACATCCCGTCGCGCTCAAGCTTTGTGAGCTCCTTGAAAGTCTTGACTTTGTAAAGGTTTCCCTCGACCTCAAAGTCCTCGAGCTTTGCCTTGGCATCGAGCGTGTGATCGCCGAAGCTGATAACATTACCGTTTTCCTTACGGATCAATTCAGAAACTGCAGCCATTAACTTCCCTCCTGTCGATTAAACACCAAAGATAATCTGCGTAAACATTATACAACAAAATCATATCTTATTGAAAGTATATCTTGTCCCCTTTGGCACGTATCGTAACTTCGTCCCCTTCGGAAAACCTGCCCTCGAGGATCTCCACTGCCAGCGGGTCTTCGAGCATCGTCTGGATGGCTCGTCTGATCGGTCTTGCGCCGAACTTTTTGTCGTTGCCGCGTTTTGCGACAAGCTTCTTTGCAGAATCGGTGATCCGAAGCTTTATGCCCCTTGCCTCAAGAGCGCGGTCACACAGCTCTTTTGTCTGAAGGGTTACGATCTTCTTAAGATCATCGTCGTTAAGCGTTCTGAAGACCACGATCTCATCGATTCGGTTGATGAATTCGGGTTTGAAAGTGTTCTTGACTTCCTCCATGACCCCGCTTCTCATCCTCTCGTGATCGCTCTTCTCATCATTCTGCGTGATGAATCCGAGCTTCTTCGGATCGATTATGCGGTTTGCACCCGCATTGCTCGTCATGATGATTATCGTATTTTTGAAACTTACTTTTCTTCCGTTCGAATCGGTGATATGTCCGTCGTCGAGCACCTGGAGCAGGATGTTGAACACGTCCGGATGAGCTTTTTCTATCTCGTCAAACAGCACTACCGAATACGGGTTTCTCCTGACCTTCTCGGAAAGCTGTCCGCCTTCTTCGAATCCGACGTATCCCGGAGGAGATCCGATCATCTTCGACACGGTGTGCTTTTCCATATACTCGGACATATCAACACGTATGAGCGCGTTCTCCGTACCGAACAGGGTCCTTGCAAGTGTCTTGGAAAGCTCCGTCTTACCTACACCGGTAGGTCCGAGGAACAGGAACGATCCTATCGGCCTGTCCGCTTCCTTGAGTCCGACACGTCCGCGTTTTATCGCGCGCGCCACTGCTCCGACTGCCTCATCCTGTCCAATGACGGATTTTGACAGTTCACTCTCCAGCCTTATGAGACGGCTGCTCTCGGACTCGGACAGTCTCTCTATCGGTATCTTCGTAAGTGCTGCAACGATCGATTCGATATCCTCTTTCGAAACAGTCTCCTTTGCAGATGATTTTCTGCCTTTTGTCTTGCGCTCTATCGATTTTGCGATCTTCTCCGCTTCCTTCTTATGCTCGGAAAATCCCTTGATGTCGTTGTTCTTAAGGCACTCTTCTTCGAGCTTCTCGACAGCGGAGAGCTTCTCTTTTAGCTCGTTTAGGTCTTTGGGATCCGCAAGTTTTGAAAGCTTAACTTTTGAAGCCGCCTCATCGATAAGATCGATCGCCTTGTCGGGAAGAAACCTGTCGCTTATGTATCTTGCCGAAAGCTTGACCGCAGCAACAAGAGCGTCATCCTCGTACCTGACGTTATGATGTTTCTCGTATGCGGGAGCTATTCCGCGAAGTATCCTGATGCAGTCATCTTCGGTAGGTTCCTCAACGTAGATCGGCTGGAACCTTCTCTCTAAAGCGGCATCTTTTTCGATATGTTTTCTGTACTCGTCGTATGTCGTCGCACCGATAAGTTGAACTTCGCCTCTTGCAAGCGACGGTTTTAATATATTTGACGCATCGATGGAACCTTCAGCCCCACCGGCACCGATTATCGTATGAACCTCATCCATGAAAAGAAGGATATTGCCTTCGGTTGTAACCTCGCTTATAACGCGCTTTATCCTCTCCTCAAACTCTCCCCTGTATTTGCTGCCGGCAACCATTGCCGAAAGATCGAGCGTCAAAAGTCTCTTATCCGCAACCGTATCGGGAACTGCGCCGTCAACGATGCGCTGCGCGAGTCCTTCGACGATCGCTGTCTTTCCCACACCGGGCTCACCGATCAGACACGGATTGTTCTTCGTGCGTCTGGAAAGAGTCTGTATCATTCTTGTTATCTCAACATCGCGGCCGATGACGGGATCGAGCTTTCCTTCGGCGGCAAGCGCGGTAAGATCGCGGCTGTATCTGTCTATCAGCATTCCCTGTCCGTTATCGGAATGTCTTGCCGCAGCTTTGATCTGTTCTTTGTAATCCTCGAGATTCTCACCCATCGCAACGAGTGTATCCGCGAACAGTTTCTGAGGATTGACCGACAGTGTGTTAAGCAGGCGAAGTGCCAGATTGTCCGCATCGGATATTATGGCAAGAAGCAGGTGCTCGGTTCCGATCTCCATCGAATCGAATGATTCGGCAAGTTCCTGAGCAAGATCAAGTATCGACTCGACCTTGGGTGTAAAACCCTCTCTTTCCTTTTTCGCGACATTTCCGGGGAGTGCTATCTGTTCATCGATCAAGCCGGTGATCTTATCCTCGGTTATATCGTTTGCCTGCAGGACCATCGCGGCTACACCGCTCTTTTCGACACAAAGTGCGAGAAGAAGATGTTCGCTTCCCACGTAGCCGTGCTTCATCGAAGCCGAAAGCTTCTTTGCCAGTTCAAGTACGGCCCAGGCTTTTTCCGTATATTTGCGTGACATATGTATCTCCTTTTATGTTCAGTTAAGGTCCAGGAATTCAAACTGGAAGTCTTCATCGAGATCGAGTTCGTCGGTCTTGCCGGCTATGAACTGTTGCTGCTGTCTCAGGTTCTCCTGCTCTTCTCTCTCTTTTTCTATCCCGCGCTGTTCCTCGATCCTCTGCTGCTGTTCGAAGAGTCTTCTCTGCTTCTCTCTCTGATCTTCCTCGTGTACGGCATGAGGCTTTTCCGTCTCCTCGGGCATGACCACTTTCTTTCTCGGAGGCAGGGGTTTTCTCTTAACTTCCTCCTCCATCATATCACTTTCGTCATCTTTTACCACTTCCATGCTCTCGGTCATGTATTTGGGAGGCTTGCTCTTCTTCATCGGAGCGATCTTCACATCCTCATCGCGGTCCTTTTCGAACGCGCTCCAATCCATCGGGGTAGCTTCCTCGTAACCCTTTGCCCTTCTCTTTGCGGCTTTCTTCTCTTCCTTCAGTCTCCACTTCTCTTCACGGGCGAGTTCTCTTTGTTCTCTTCTCGTAAGGGGACGCGAGTACATTTCTTCCTCATCATCGTCTTCGTCATCATCCTCTTCTTCGTCTTCATCGTCCTCTTCGTCTCCCTCGTCCTCGTCGTTTACATCTTCTTCCTCATCGTCCTCATCGTCTTCCTCGTCTTCATCTTCCTCGTCTTCGTCGTCTTCTTCGTCGGACATTGAACGCCCGACAAGGGAAGCTGCCGTTACAGCACCCGGAGCCGCTCTTCTGGGCTGCTCTTCTTCATCGTCTTCCTCTTCGTCTTCGTAGTATCCGTCTTCATAGATGGCATCAAGTTCATCGGCATAATCACGAAGCTTGACCGCAAGAATGATAACGACAACAAGAAGAATGACCGCAAAAGGTGCGCATACGAGCACGAGAATAGACTGAATGTTGTGAGGAATGTATTCGTCAAGAAGTCCTGCCGAATCGGAATCCGCATCAGCTTCCTCTCCTTCCGGAGATTCATCCGAAGCACCCTCATCCACAATGAACCTCTGGTATGTTCCCTCATTCTTGTCGTATCTGTACCAGCCTTTGTTGCCTTCGGAACTTACCGCATATACGAGGAAGAAATCGGACGGATTGATACCGTTTTCCGTCATAGCCGCAGTTCCCGCCGCAACGCTTTCCTCCATGAACGCGGTAAGTGTCTGGCCGTTCCATTCAAGAACCGCCTTCGTGTATCCGGCCGGAATAGGTCCTTCACAGTCGGACAAAACGATGATGAAACGATTTTCGATCCCCTGGATCATTCTGAAATCACTCATCTCTCCGGTCGCTGAATCGTATATCATGAACTTTCCGTCGGCACCCGATGAATCTGTTGTGTACAGGAGCGTCATGTCTCCCATATCAAACTTCGCGCACTCGACGGTCTGTCCGTTGTAATCGATCGTGTCCTTGTGGAAAAGGATCGGCATGAACTCATCGGCAAAAACATTCTGGATCGATCTTCCCTCGCCTATATCGATACTGCCGGATGCCACGCCCGTTGATGTGAGATCGTCTCCCGCAGCTGCGGCTGTATCTTCACCGTTAACGGATATCGTGACGCTTGCGCTCTCCGGTCCCGCCGCATCTTCAGCAGTGGCCGAAACCGTGACCGAGGCATCGCCGCCGGAAAGAGTCGTAAACTCCACCGTCGCTTTCTTGTCCTTGAAAGTGACAAGTCCGCCTCCGCCTCCGCCGTATTCGACCGAGCATGTCTCGAAATTAAGGCGTCTTGCATCAAATTCGACCTGTATATCGGGCGGAACGTTGCCGTCTCCGACCTTAGCCGCATCGACCGTGACAACGATCTTATCACCGATCTCACACGTTTCCTTATCGCTCGTTACGACAAGTCCTTCCGCATACACATTCTTCGTCCCGGCAAAAACGGTTATCGCAAATGCCGTAATGATCCCGAGTGTCCTTGCAAGATTCTTCATGTTTCTACCTGCCTTCTTTTCTTTTTGATCCTTTTATCTGTTGACTGTTATCGTGTAAGTCTTGACCGCACCGTTCTGAGCTTTGCAGCTTACGTAGAGCGTATTTGCTCCGGGTTCGATCTCGTATGTTCCCGTTCCTCCGACCGATGACGATGAGCACACAGCCGTTGCCTTTATCTCAACCGTTTCCGTGTCGGAATCAACATTTACCGTATACTTGTCCGTTACACCCGAGAATGCCGGCGACAGGTCGCCTCCGCTTACCGTAAGAGTTGCGAGGTAAGTGTTCGGGTTTGAATCCGAGGTCGGCTTCTGGCAAAGTGTGTCAGGCATGTTCCTGTAATACGGTATCCTGAACGTGAGCACTTCGTCATCGCCCAGGTACGCCAGCTGCAGTCTCGAACTCTCAGAAGAAGCCGCCTGGATATTTGACATATACTGATGAGAATACAGCGTATTCTCTTTGTTAACAACATTGAATTTCTGGAAGTACAATGTATTCTGTCCCTTTGAGACATATTTCTCGGACAGATACTTTGCTCCGCCGTATATCGCCTTTGCTCTCGTATTCCACGGGCGCGCATATTCCTCGTCGCTGCCCTTTGCGTATATCAGGCCGTTGATCGTTGCGCTCCTTCCGCTGTAAGCATATGCGCCCACATTGAAGAAGTTGAAGTAGTTCTCGTATCCCGAAACTTTACCCGAGCAGCTCTGGCTCGTTCCCTTGACGCCCATCTCCTGGAGTGCACGTCCCGCAAGAAGATAAGGGCTGACTCCGGTCTGTTCGCCCACTTCCCTGAACTTGTCGGCATAGGTGTATGTTGCGCCGTCGGTATCCGTTACTTCTCCGCTCATGAACGTTCCGGCCAGCATCTTCGATACGCTTCCCGATGTCTGTGAGTCGGAATAGTCGAGCTTTTCGAACATGTATATACCGCTCTCGTTGAGGAAATTCCTCGGATCCATGTAGTATGCGATAAGTTCCGGCGATGCCGAAGCCCAGCTTCCGCCGTCGAATGTGTACCACTGGTTGCTCGCTTGGTTGTATGCCTGAGGAGCCGTTGATTTCCACGACGCGATCGAATTCTTCGATACAAGATTCTTGCCGACCGATGACTCGGCCTTAAGGGCATCGGCCCATTCAAGGCCCGTATCAACCGTTTCAAACTTCCACCCGGGATGCTTTGCGTGTATCGCACGGAGTGAGTTCTTATAACTCTCGGGCAGGTCCTCGACAGACTCCTCGAAGTCCTCGCTTCCCTTCGGAGCCTCTTCCCGACCGCCTTCCGCGCGAACGACAAGGTCGGATCTGACATACCCTTCCTTCTCGCTTCCCAAATATGAAAAAGACACCTGGTACCAGGTGTAGTTATCGCTTCCCGATGTTTCTTTGCTGATGGTCAGCGGGTGTCCCGATGACAGCTGACAGACCACATTGCCGTCAACCGGCGATTGTCGGATTCTCACCCCCACCCCCTTTATGGAGGCGGAGCCTTCCGCGGGCCCGGTGTTGTCGCTCACCGTTTTTGTTGTGCCCCCGGAATTGGTTGATGTATTCGTACTTGTTCCGGTACTTGCCGTGTTCATCGTTCCGGAATCGCTTCCCACTATCGTCTGGACTGTCTGAGTGACTTCTTTGACTTCTTTGGTCACCGTGACATAATCCCTGGCTATGTATCCGCTGACGCTCTTGCCCTGAACCGTGGCCTCGACCTTTATCCATTCCCTGTCGGGCGCTTTTTCTACACCAACAAGCTTAAGCTCGCATCCCGAGCTTACGGTTCCCACTATATTCCCGGCTGTGCTCGCGCTGCTTCTGATCCTGACGTTCGTGCCCTTTACGAGACCCGATCCGGGCTCTATCGTTTTGGTTGAACCGGCCGATGACGTCGATGCACTCGTCGTTGTGCTCGCGGCTGCGGTTGTTGTTGCGGCTGCCACAGCGGTTGCCGTCGTCTGTACCTGAGACGTCTTATTAATAAGGTCGCTTCTTACGAACCCTGTCTGATCTCCCTTTTTGACCTGGTACCATATCTGTCCGTCGCTTGCTTTTCCTTCCGCAAGGATCGTTACACTCGATCCGTCATCAAGATATGTAACGACGCCGGAACCTACGGATGCGTCTTTCCTCATCCTGACGTATGTACCTTTGACCGTACCGGTTCCGGTTGATGCCGTTGCGGTCTTTGCCGTTGATGTCTGGGCTGCGGCGGTAGCCGCAGATGCGGTTGCAGTTGTTTGCTGCGTCTGTGATTTTCCCGTAAGGGAATCACTGACGTTTACCTTCTTATCCGATTTCGTCACAAGATCGGAACGAATGTAGCCGGTTGACGTACCTATGGCTACCTTGTACCATGTCTTGCCGTCTTTACCTTTTTCTTCACCGAGGATCGCAACTTCGTTGCCTGAGGAGACACAGAACGAAACGGCCGACTGAGCCGAAGCGGCTGATCTTACGAATCCGCTCTTGGCTTTGACCGTTCCGGATGATACGGTTGCACTGTATGTGGTTACGGGGAACAAGACTGCCAGACTCTGCGATACGAGTATCACAGACAGCATCCCCGTGACAATACGACGTTTCATAATATACCTATCCCCTTTAAGTATATTCTGACCCCTTATTAATTATTTATACGCAATCGACCTGGCAGGTCAATCGCATTCCCTCAGTAACAATAATACCTTTCCAAATAATTTATGTCAACCCAAAAATTAAAAAAACCGCTATCTTTTGAATCTGTACTCCCCTTTATCAAGATGAGTTGACTTCACATACCCCTGCATCGACTGCTTCTTGGCACCGCTTGCCTTCTTCTCCTCCTCAACCCTCTTATTGACTACGCGCGCACACTCGGGGCAGTATCTTCCGCTTCTGATCGGGGCATTGCATATCTCACAGGTCATCATTACGGCCGAACCGGCTGCTATCTCAAGCCGCTCCTCTTTAAGGAACTGCCTGATGGTATCCATGGCAACACCGGTCTCCCTCGAAACCTGGGCCTGGGTCGCACCGGCATGTGCCTCAAGATAATTGCGGACCACTCCGAAATCATCGTACATGGTGAACCCGCATTCGCTGCACTTGTACTCTCCCACCCCTTTGTAATCGGGATTGGCCTTTCCGCATTTAGCGCAGACGCGCGGAACATGTAAATCTTTAAATACAAGAACGTCGTCTTCGTTCATACTCTGTTATCCCTCTGTGTTCAATCTCTATTCTCTATTTGCAGACCGAAGCCGCAATATCGTTTCTCATGTACTTATTGGCAAAATCTATCCACCCGGTTGCCTCGTATGCCTTCTTCCTTGCTTCGGGAACATCTTTGCCGAGTGCCGTGATACCGAGTACTCTTCCGCCGTTTGTGACTATGTTGTTGCCGTCAAACTTAGTTCCCGCATGGAAGCAGAAATAATCGTCTTTGCCGTCGAAAGCATCAAAGCCCGTGATCGGAAAACCTTTCTCGTAGTGTTCCGGATAACCGTCGCTTGCAAGAACAACACAAACCGCCGCCTGATCCGAAAACTTCAGATCGATATCGGAAAGCTTACCGTCTATGCAGGCATTCATGACATCCGTGATATCGTTCTCAAGTCTCGGAAGTACAACCTGCGCTTCGGGATCTCCGAATCTTGCATTGAACTCGAGCACCTTCGGTCCGTCTTCCGTCAGCATAAGGCCGAAGAAGATCACGCCGCGAAAAGGTCTTCCCTCCGCAGCCATTGCATCGACCGTAGCCTGATAGATGTGCTTTTGGCAGAAGTCATCAACTTCCTTTGTATAGAAAGGACTCGGAGAGAAATTACCCATTCCTCCTGTATTGAGCCCTTCGTCATTGTCCTTTGCGCGCTTATGATCCTGTGCGCTTGACATCGTTTTGATCGTTTTGCCGTCGACAAACGAAAGTACAGAAACTTCACGACCCGTCATGAACTCTTCGACAACGACCTTATTACCGCTCTTGCCGAACTTCTTATCGATCATGATAGTGGAGATTCCCTCTTTTGCCTCCTCAAGAGTATTGCAGATCAGAACTCCCTTGCCGAGTGCGAGTCCGTCGGCCTTAAGCACGATCGGCATCTTTGCGCTCTCAAGATAGGAAAGTGCGGCTTCCGGATCTTCGAACGTCTCGTATGCCGCTGTGGGAATACCGTATTTCTTCATAAGGTCTTTGGAGAACGCTTTGCTTCCTTCGAGGATCGCGGCATTGCCCGCCGGTCCGAACGTTCTGATACCCTTTTTCTCGAACTCGTCCACTATCCCGCCTACGAGAGGATCGTCGGGACCTATTATCGCAAGGTCGATATTCTTCTCTTCGGCAAACGAAGCAAGCGCATCAAATTCCATGACGCCTATCGGAACACACTCGGCAACTGATGCTATTCCGGCGTTTCCGGGTGCGCAGTATATCTTATCAACCTTCTTCGACTTGGCTACCGCCGTTGCGATGGCATGCTCTCTGCCACCGCCTCCCACTATGAGAACTTTCATTATTTTCTTCCTCCTGGATATGTTTCGTTCGGAATTACGAATTATGCCTGTCGGCGATCTCTTTTATGGCCTTCGGAAGTATTACCCACTCCGCCTGTTCCATGACACGTTTCTGCAAAGTCTCGGGCGTGTCACCGTCCTCGATGTACACCGCCTTCTGAAATATTATCGGGCCGGTATCGGTTCCCGCATCCACATAATGAACCGTGGCTCCGGTAACCTTGACTCCGCGCGCGAGTGCGGCTTCATGAACCTTGAGCCCGTAGAAACCGTCTCCGCAAAATGAAGGTATGAGCGACGGGTGGATGTTTATTATCCTTCCCTCAAAAGCTTCTATAAAGTTTGCCGGAAGAACAACCAGAAATCCCGCAAGAACGACAAGATCTACTCCGCGCTCCGACAGGAACTTTGCCAGATAAGCACCGTAGGCATCCTTGCTGTCATAATCCTTCGGGCGTATACACACGGCATCTATGCCATGTTCTTCGGCACGCTTTAGCGCATACGCATCGCTCTTGTTGGATATGACACAGTCGATCGTAACACCGGGAAGCTTCCCCGCCTCGGACGCATCGATTATCGCCTGCAGATTCGTGCCGCCTCCGCTGACCATTACCGCGATATTCAGCATAAGGTCACTCCTTTGTCTCCCGAAATGATCTTACCGATGACAGTCGCCTTATCGCCTGCCGAGGCGAAGCTTTCTATCGCACGGTCCGCATCCTTTTCGTCAACCGCAACAACCATTCCGATACCCATGTTGAACGTGTTGTACATCATATCCTCGTCGAGTCCTGCCTTCTTCTTCATCAGTTCGAATATAGGCGGGATCTTGTACGAATCCTTCTTAATCTCTGCACGCGCACCGTCCTTGAGCATTCTCGGAACGTTCTCGTAAAATCCTCCGCCAGTTATATGACTGCATGCTTTGATCTTAACGCCGGCTGATGCCGCGGCTTTAAGGGCATTAACATATATTCTCGTCGGAGTAAGGAGCGTCTCTCCAAGAGTTGAGCCGAGCTCGTCGTAATAAGTATCAAGGCTCTCCTTTGTCATATCGAATATCTTCCTGACAAGAGAGAATCCGTTGGAATGAACTCCCGTTGATGCCAGGCCGATAAGAACGTCTCCTTCCTTAAGGTCGCTTCCGTCGATTATGTTCTTCCTGTCAACGATCCCTACGGAAAATCCCGCCAGATCGTATTCATCCTCGGGCATCAGTCCCGGATGTTCCGCGGTCTCTCCTCCAACGAGAGAGCATCCCGCCTGTTTGCATCCTTCAGCAACACCCTTGACTATCTGCGCGATCTTCTCGGGGTGATTTTTGCCGCAGGCTATATAATCGAGAAAGAAGAGCGGTTCGGCTCCTCCGCAGACGATATCGTTGACGCACATCGCAACTGCATCGATACCGATCGTGTCATGCTTGTCCATTATGAATGCGAGCTTAACCTTCGTACCGCATCCGTCGGTTCCGGATACGAGAACCGGATCTTCCATGTCCGCATATCCCTTCATCGAAAAGGCACCCGCAAATCCTCCGAGCCCGCCGATCACTTCGGGACGGACGGTCTCTTTGACAAAACCCTTTATCAGTTCGACGGATCTGTATCCCGCCTCTATGTCAACACCGGATGATCTGTAATCCATAATCGTCTCCTCTTATTTCGTATAGTTTCTGTAACCGACCTCGGCAAGCTTCTCGTCCTTTTTGACGACGGCCTCTTTGAGTTCTTCGGAATATTTCTCTATCTTTGCAAGAAGCGCATCATCCGATATAGCGAGCATCTTGGCCGCAAGGATACCTGCGTTTGCCCCGCCGTTTATCGCGACCGTCGCGACCGGGATTCCCGAAGGCATCTGAACGATCGAGTACAGGCTGTCCCTTCCGCCGAGTGAAGTCGTGTGCATCGGAATGCCGATAACGGGAAGGGGGAATATCGCCGCGCACATTCCGGGAAGGTGTGCCGCCATGCCGGCTCCCGCGATGATGACCTTCATGCCTTTTTCTTTCGCACTCTTTGCATACTCGAAGAACACATCCGGCTCCCTGTGTGCCGATATGATCCTCATGTCGTAATCGATCCCGAACTGATCCAGGATCTCGGCTGCCTTGCTCATGACCGGCATGTCCGAATCACTGCCCATAACGATTCCTACTGTTGCCATAGTTCCCTCCGTTTTATTTATATATCATGCGAATTGCTTCACATTTAACTGTATCAAAATAGCGGATGATTTTCAATTACCGGTGACTTCTATCCGGTGTTTTATCTCCTGGGCGCGCGCGATGACCTTTTCCTTCCAGTCGTCATCCTGCGCATCGAGCTGATAAGCGTCGAAACCGTACTGACGTCCGAGCGAGCAGATGACCGACTCGTCATCGACGTGAAGCGATATCCTGTATCTGCTCGGAACCTTCTGAGGAAGGAGCTGCTTGCGGTTACCCTGCACTTCCTTCATGTGTCTCTGCCCGTTCACGATCCCGTTAAACTTCACTCCGTAGGCGCGAAACAGAAGTTTTATGTACCTCTCGCTTCGAAACGACGACGTATACACCCAGACATCGTAATCCATGTTCTGGAGTGTTTTGATAAGTTCGGGCGTTCCGAGTCGCAGGCGTTCCCTGAATATTTTGTTCAGCGGAAACACAAGTGCCGGTTCGGTCTTATGTGTATCGGGTGATACGAACAGAACCTCATCAAGGTCGAACGACACGCGCATCTTTTCCGTGTTATTTGTTTTCTTCATCCTTTTCGGCCCCGTCCAGTGCATCGATCACGGCTCCCGACCACTCCTGCGGTTTGCAGTCGATCGCGATCTCGCGAAAATCATTCGACCGGCTCTTCGTTATCAGAAGCAGATCCCTGTCGATGTGAAGCGTTGTGCTGTATCTGTTTGCGATCATCTCTTCAACACTCTTTCGAGCTCCGCTCTTTGCCGTCTGTTTCTTCATACCGGTAATGATACCGTCAACGCTTACCGAATAATGTTTGAAATACCTCTTAAGATCATCGGTAGAATAGAACTGCGATGAGTAAACCCATATATCATAACCTCTTACCTTGAGGTGCTTGAAAAGTGCCGGTATCCCGAGACGGAGATGCTTCTTCTGCATTCCGATCCCGAACAGACCGTTGTGCTTTTCGATGTGTTCCTCTCCGTGGGATGCGAACACGACCTCGTCAAGATCGAGCGTTGCACGCTTTTCGTGTGTTGACTTTTCGAGCATCACTCTTATGTCTCCGTCGAAAACGGCATTGACCACGCTTACCGGCACACGTCTGATCCCGAGTCTCATCGCTGCGGCCCATCTGTGATGTCCGTTTAAGAGCATGTATCCCGACGGTCTGATCTTCTGTATGAACAAAGGCTCATCCATGAGCGGAAGCCCCTTGTTGAGGTTGTCTTTAAACTGTGCAACATACGATGATATGATCTCCATGTTCGGACCGATATCCGGAAAAGTAAACTCGTCTTCGGGATTCGGATGAAGTCTTTTGCATGAAGCCCTTCTTACGAGAAGGCGCTCAATAAGCGATGCCTTAACGGGCACACCGGTGTTCTTCACCTTGAGTGCTTCTTCTTCGATGAACAGTTCAAGATCTGTTTTCATTTCTTTACCTCTTTGTTATTTATCAAGAGGACCGTTCAGCTCTTCCGTTCCCGGCAGAACGAACCTTCCGTTCTCTATGATCGTGACCGTACCTTTTGCTCCGACAGCGCGGATATATCCTATCTCGTCATAAGGGATCGTTATGTCGGTGTGGCACTGAAAATACGCTTCCTTGACATTCTCGCCTCTCTTGGCCGACACTTCGTTCTCCCTTGCGATGATCTCCTTGCCGTCGGGATTATAAACCGCCACATCTTCCTCGTGTGAGTAGCATGTGTCACCTACCGCAAAATGCGGACCGGTCTTTTCCATGATCAGTATCGGAAGGCGTCCTTCTATATCATAGTCTCTTCCCATCCTGTATGCGGTTGTGTTCGTTCCTATCGCGAACTCTCCGATCGGAAGAGTGTCGTGCTTATACAAAACATTATCCTTGATAAATCTTCTGTTCTCTTCTTCGCTGTCGTAATTTGCACATGTGTAATCCGAAATCATTCCGTCGGTAAAACATACCGTAAGATCTTTGTACAATAGTCCGTTCAGGAACACCTTTGAAACATTCAGCACGCCGCTTGTACCCGCCAGCCTCGGCGAGGTGAACACTTCTCCGACCGGGATGTTTACATCGGCAACACAGTTCTCGAAGTTCGTCTGCTTTGCGGGATCTGACAGTTCATGAAGACATATCGTAAGATCCGTCCTGTTATCTCCCCTGCCCTTTATCTCGACATGATCCGCTGTGTCGAGGGCATCTATGATCTTCTGCTGGATCTTCTCGTATTTCCCGTACGGAAGCGTATTAAGCTTTACCGTATCTCCGAATATCTTTTCAAAATCATTTCCTATCTCGGGTATCGGGAAAGCTATTATAGTAAAGCTTCTCTCCTCACCGATAATGTATTTGTTGACGATGACCGAAGCCCTTGAACTGTAATCAACCGACAGTTTTCTCGTCTTCTCGGTGTGATGGACAGCCGTGTCCTTAACCTCCGGTGTGAACGGTTCGTATCCGAACACTTCCATTACCGCCGGACCGGCATGACCATTCGCAAGGCTCTTGAGATTCTCATAACTTTCCGAAAGCACCTCAATTCTTCTCGTTACCATATCTGCATCGATAAACAGTGCGAGATCGTCTTTGTGATCGTAATCGTACTGTCTGTTCGGGATCGCGCCGTAGAATCCGATACGGCTTCCCGCACCTTTTGTAAGGGCAAGACTTCCGGCTCTGTATATGACGGACGCAAGGTTCATCTTATCAAAGTTTTCTACCGCAGCCCTGACTACCCTCTCGAACCCGAGACTGTATCGGATGTTCACGCTCGATTTCCTGTCGATCGGTTTACCCGCCTTTACGAACCCGACCCTGTAACCTTCGCTGAACGTATCGGCCATGAGCCTGATCTGTTCCTCGGGAAGAGTGTTTATGAACTTTGCGGTAACGATCTCGTTGTCGGTCACATACTCTCCCGACAGATACAAAAAGCGCTCATCGGAAAGATCAGCCTCACATACGATCTTTCTGACAAAATCCCTTGAAGGATCGATGCGGTCCGCTATGCTGTCTGGGATGATGATGTCGCAGTTGTCGCTTTCGAACGAGTATATTATATCTCTAACGAAATCGGCTTCGGGGTATGATCCGTCAAGTGCGGCAAGCCTGAAGCACGAATAGACCTGAACGTAAAGTTCGGCAAAGATCGTAAATATCTCGGTTTTTCCTTCGTAGGCAAAAGGAATGAGGCCGCGCATCTCGGTGTACAAAAAGCAAAGATAGCGCGCCATGCGCTCCGCCTCGGGTATGTCCGCCTTTGAAAATTCCGATGTGATATAGTCGGGATCTGCAAAGCTTTTACTATAGTTTTCCGGGAGTATGTCTTCGTACAGCTTGTGATTTTCGCTCTTAAGAGCGGCTGTGGAAACTTCGTCCGTACCGCCCGAAAGTGTACGGTTGAGTATGTCCGAGAGCATTACGACAAATTCCGATGTTCGTCTGAAAAAAGATAAAAGAGGGCCCCTTAAGGCATCCTCTTTAAGTGTTTCCCTTATCCTGTCCGTTACGAGGCCGTAGCGCTCGTTCATCATTTCGTTGTCAGTCTGAGCCATCCGTTTCTCCTGCTATCGTGCAAGTCCTGCCATGATCATTATCGCGATCCATCCGAGTATCATCGCGCCGTTTAAGGCCATCGCAACTATTCCGGGAGTGATATAGACGTCACGCTCTCTTATTGAGATGATGCCGCACACGATCCCGATGATGTTCAAAAACACCGAGAAGAGGCCGACGCCGCCGAATCCCCTGCCGACATTTCCGGCGTTTTGGTAGCTTACGAATACAACCGCCGAAACGGCCAGCGCGCATATCACACCGATCATTATACCCATGATGCTCATGAAGGAATAATGCCTCGTTGTGAACATGAAACTCTTCTTTTTTCGGATCTTTACAGGTTTACCCATTTAAGCTCCGTATGTTTTGTAATACTCGTCAATGGCGCTCTTGATCTTGTCGTCGATGACGACCTTGCCGCAAACCTCGCGGTTATAAAGGTGCTCGGTCACTTCCTTCATCGTCACGATCGCCCCTGTCGGAAAATCATACTTCTCCGATATTTCCGAAAGCGCGGGAAGCTTGCCCGAAAGGCCTACTTCCATACGGTCGAGCGAGACCATGAGACCGGCTATCGTAACATCGCCCTGGGCTTTGATTATCGGATAAGTCTCCTCGATCGACTTGCCCGAAGTCGTGACATCCTCGATCATAACAACGCGGTCGCCGTCTTTGAGACCGCTTCCGAGAAGAATACCTGTATCGCCGTGGTCTTTTATCTCTTTGCGGTTCGATGAATATCTGACCTGTTTGCCGAACAGTTCACTGTACGCGATCGCGGTCGTTACGGACAGCGGGATTCCCTTATACGCCGGTCCGAACAGCACGTTGAAATCGTCGCCGAAGCGTTCGTGGATCGCTTTTGCATAATACTCTCCAAGGCGCTTCAGGCTGCTTCCCGTAACGTATGCTCCCGCATTCATGAAGAACGGCGATTTGCGTCCGCTCTTTAAAGTGAACTCACCGAACTTCAGCACTTCGGACTCTACCATGAATTCGATGAATTCTTCTTTGTATCTTTCCATACCGTGTACCTTTCTGATATTACCGTCGGATTGATCTATTTTCCGAAACAATTGACTCTGATATCTTCCTTCATATCGAGGACCGCCGCACGAGCCGCATCAGCAAATCCGTCCTCCGTAAACTTTGAGTATTTCTCATTACGATATGCGGCGATGATCCCGCGGGACGAGTTGATGATCGCACCAAGTCCGTCGCTGTTGAAGAACGGTTTCAGATCCGCTCCCGACGCACCCTGCGCGCCGTATCCGGGAACAAGAATGTACGACTTGGGCATGATCCTGCGGAGGATCTCTCCCATCTTCGGATAAGTTGCTCCGACAACGGCTCCGATGTTACTGTATTCGCCGTCCATCGAAAGAGTCGCCCATTCCCTCACCTTGAATCCGACCGCCTCATAGAGCGTTGAATCGACGTCGTGAAGTACCCTGTCCTGGAACTCACCGCTTGAAGGGTTGCTCGTCTTGACCAGAATGAATATGCCTCTGTCATTTTCTTTGCACACATCTATAAAGGGCTTGATACCGTCCGATCCGAGATAAGGATTGACCGTACAGAAATCCTCATCGAATACCGGTACGGTGCTTGAGCCTACGGTGACCTTCCCGAGATGAGCTGCCGCATAAGCCTTGCTCGTCGAACCTATATCTCCGCGCTTGATATCAGCAATGACAAGGAGTCCCTTTTCCTTACAGTATTTGACCGTTTCGGTAAATGCGATAAGTCCGGGAATTCCGAACTGCTCATACATCGCTATCTGGGGCTTAACCGCCGGTACAAGATCCGCTACGGCATCAACGATAGCCTTATTGAATTCAAGTATCGCTTCTCCGGCTGCTTCGAGTGTCTCGCCCTTCTCCTTGATCGCCTTCTCGGTAATCTTTGCGGGTATGTACGAAAGCATCGGATCGAGTCCCACCACGATCGGGGCTTCCTTCCTTTTGATCTGTGAAACAAGCTTTGATATCATACACGTACTCCTTCGCTCTATGCAGTTGCCTACCTGTTACCAAAAAAGAACCCGCTCCCAAAGGAGCGGGATTACTGACATCTCATTCTACACCGTCACCTTTGCCATTGTCTCGGCATATTTGCGGATATTCGATGCATTTGCATACTTCCTTATCTTGTCGCCGCTTACCACAACAAGCGTGGGAGCCTGCATTACCCCATAACGCTGCGCGAGCTCCGTGTTCTCCTCGGCATCGATGAGAACGTAGCTCTCATCCTTGAGGTACTCCTTGGCAAGCTTGCAGTTCGGGCATGTCTTCGTTGTGAACAGATACTTCACATTCGTGGCGGGTTCAACCTCTATCTTTGAATCAATGTCTGTACCCGACATCTTGACTACCGCAGTCAACGGCCTCTTCATGCTGCTGTTTGCGATATCGTATACGACTCTGTTCTTGTATTCCTGGCTCTTACCGTCGTTCCAGTTCTGAACCGGACGATAGTAACCCGTGATCCTCGAGTAAACTTCGGTCGTTGCTCCGCAGTGAGGACATGACTTGATCTCACCTGCGAGATATCCGTGTTCCTTACATACCGAATATGTAGGGCTGAGTGTGTAGTACGGAAGCTTATAGTTCTCAGCGATCTTGCGAACGAGAGCGGCGGCAGCCTTCCAGTCCGGAAGCTTCTCACCGAGGAACGCATGGAATACCGTTCCGCTCGTGTACAATGTCTGAAGTTCATCCTGAATATCGAGTGCATCGAAAATGTCCGGAGTAAAGTCAACCGGAAGGTGGGATGAATTCGTGTAGTAAGGCGTATCACCCGGATTGCCTGCCGTCTTGATGTTCGGCCAACGCTTCCTGTCATGCTTCGCAAGACGGTAGGTCGTTGACTCGGCGGGAGTTGCCTCGAGATTGTAAAGATCACCGTACATCTCCTGGTAATCCGACAGACGCTCACGCATGTGATTCAGAACTTCCTTCGTGAACTCCTGTGTTCTCGGATCCGTCATGTCGGCACGAAGCCAGTTTGCATTAAGACCCACTTCGTTCATTCCGATCAGTCCGATCGTTGAGAAGTGATTGTCAAAACTTCCGAGATATCTCTTCGTATAAGGATACAGTCCCTCGTCGAGAAGTCTTGTGATGACACCTCTCTTTATCTTCAGGCTCCTTGCGGAGATATCCATCATACGGTTGAGTCTTCTGTAGAAATCATCCTTGTCCGTCGCAAGATATGCGATCCTGGGCATATTGATGGTTACAACTCCGACCGACCCCGTCGACTCTCCCGAACCGAAGAAGCCTCCCGTCTTCTTACGGAGTTCGCGAAGGTCGAGGCGGAGTCTGCAGCACATACTCCTTACATCGGAGGGCTCCATGTCGGAATTGATATAATTCGAAAAATACGGTGTTCCGTACTTGCTTGTCATTTCAAACAGAAGGCGGTTGTTCTCGGTATCGGACCAGTCGAAATCACGCGTAATGGAATACGTGGGAATAGGATACTGGAATCCGCGTCCGTTTGCATCACCTTCTATCATGGTCTCGATGAACGCCTTGTTGATCATGTCCATCTCAGCCTTGCAGTCTTTGTACTTGAAGTCCATTTCCTTGCCGCCGACAAGTGCCGGAAGTTCCGCAAGGTCAGCGGGAACCGTCCAGTCAAGCGTGATATTGGAGAAAGGTGCCTGTGTTCCCCAACGGCTGGGAGTGTTGACTCCGTATACGAAAGACTCTATGCATTTCTTGACTTCCCTGTATGAAAGATCGTCGACTTTGACGAAAGGAGCAAGATATGTATCAAATGATGAGAATGCCTGGGCTCCTGCCCACTCGTTCTGCATGATACCGAGGAAGTTTACCATCTGGTTGCAAAGAACCGACAGATGTGATGCCGGTGCGGATGTGATCTTGCCGGAAATACCGCCGAGACCTTCCTGGATGAGCTGCTTGAGGCTCCAGCCTGCGCAGTATCCTGTAAGCATCGACAGATCATGGATATGGATATCGGCATTCCTGTGCGCTTCCGCGATCTCCTCGTCATAGATCTCGGAAAGCCAGTAATTGGCTGTTACTGCACCTGAATTGGAAAGGATCAGTCCTCCCACCGAATATGTAACGGTTGAGTTCTCCTTGACTCTCCAGTCCTCAACCTTAACGTAACTGTTGACAACGTCCTTGTAATCAAGGATCGTTGACTTCATATTACGCATCTTCTCGCGCTGTTTACGGTATAATATATAAGCTTTGGCTACCTCTGTATAGCCTGCCTGCTCGAGCACCACCTCAACACTGTCCTGGATATCCTCGACCTGGATCCTGTTCTCTTTCATCTTGGACTGAAAATCAGCCGTCACACGAAGAGAAAGAAGGTCGATCATATCGTTGGTATACTGCTTCTCGCACGCATTGAAAGCTTTCATTATCGCATCATTGATCTTTGCGATATTGAAATCCGCCAATTCCCCGTCTCTTTTTACTACGCTGAACATTCTCTGACTACTCCCTTCCTGATAAAGCCCCTTATAAAGACCCCTCTTTGATATTAGAAATGCATAAAAATATCTGCGGTTATGAGTATATCATTGTGAAAAAAATACGTCAACACAAAAATACCATATCTTATGTCAACAATTTTGCCCTACCACTACATGTTGTGTTTTTGTCTATTTGTGATATAGACTTCGCAAACCCTTTATTTATCGGGATTTGCAAAAAAGAACGGATGATTTTCAACCGAAACCATCCGTTCAAAAAACATGAGTTATTATAAATTATTGTAAACCATGCACAAAAATCATCCGCATTTTTTATCTACTACTCAGGAAAATACTTTCACGTCTTGCGACCTCGTCATCGGGATACAGTTCAAGGTATTCGTCCATGCTCTTTTTCGCCGCAGCAAAGTCATAGAGCCGCTCCTGGGCTACCACACGTCCGAACATCATCCCCTGTTTTCCGTCTCCGTTTCCAAGAGACAGGCCCGATTCGATCGTCTCAAGCGCGCCCTCGTAGTCGCCCCCCTTGAGGCGGCAGTTGGCAAGCTGCTCATATATCCTTCCGGCGGACGAATTCTCTCTTATATACTCCTCATAGATGGAACGGGCGTATCCGTCATCGCCGAGCGCCTCGTAGGTCCTTCCGAGATATAGGATCAGATTCTCGGTACTTCCGTTCTTCTTGGCATTCTCAAGATCGTTTCTTGCATCGGTATATGATCCGAGATAATACTCCAGAACACCCTTGTTATAGTCGGAAAGCTTGTTCCCGGCCGATATGGCCTTTTCGAGATAAGCCGAAGCCTCGCCGTCATACCCCTTCGAATGAAGTTCCTCGTATATACCGACAAACCTGTCGTAATTGGTCGGATCGAGTGAAACCGTACTGTCAAAATCACTTATCGCGGCATCCTTGTTTCCCATCGCAAGATCTATCTTGCCGCGAAGGAAATAAGCTCCGTCATCCTTCGGGCGTATCGCGATCACTGCATCGGCGGTCTCGTGTGCGGCTTCAAGCTCCCCCGCTTTGAACTGCGCAACCGCAAGGTAATAAGAGATATCTATATCGGTCTGCTCCACGATCCCGTTCGAGCAGTTAAGCGCTTTTATAAACGTATCGATCGCTCCGGCATAATCACCTTCCGCAAGCCGGGCGATCCCTTTTTCACGGAATATGAGCTTATCCGCGCCGCCGGCTGCTATAACGGAATCGGTCACGGATGCGGCAGTCGCATAATCACCGGTCACTAAAGCCTCTCCCGCGGTATCCACAGCGCTCTCCGCCCTGTTGCATCCCGTAAGGCTCACACATGCCAAAGATGCGACAGCTGTCACAACGGTTATTGCATGTTTCATTATTCTTTCCGATGTGCTAAAATCATTTGGTATGAGTGCCAACAGCAAAACCCCCTTACAAGAACATATACGTCTGTCATGCAACGTGCTGAAGATAATAGCATGCGTCATCATGGCAGTTGATCATTTCGGATACGGTATCCTTCATAATTATATGAAGGTACATACAATGGATCTTCTTCCGGAAGCTTACACCAATCTTAACCGTGCATACGAGACATGCCACGGCATCGGACGACTGGCATTTCCGATCTTCTGTTTCTTCATAGTCGAAGGATTCATCCGAACGAGAAACGTTTACAAATACGCTCTGCGCCTTGCGATATTCGCGATCATATCGGAACTGCCGTTTGACCTCGGCCTGTACGGCACGATGTTCTACTGGAAACATCAGAACATCATACTCACGTTTTTTATCGCAATAGTGATGCTCATGGTCCTTCGATTTATAGAGAACAACGTCTCGGGTCTTTCCTCTTTCGTTGTGTATCTTACATATGTATGCGCAGTCATCGGATTTGCCGATCTCGCATATTTGTTAAAGGCCGACTACTCATGGAAATGCATGCTGCTCGTCGCCGTACTGTATCTTGCAAGAAATGAGGGACCTTTCCGTCTTATCGCCGGTGCCGCATCGGTGGCATGGGAGAAATACGCCCCGACATCATTCATACTGTTGTACTTCTACGATCCCGACATACGCCCGCGCTTTAAATACGCATTCTACGTATTCTATCCTTTACACCTTACCGTCATCTACCTGATCGGTCTTCTTGTCATCTGATATACCCGTTTTCTTAAAGCATACCGCAAGCATTACGACTCCCGCGGCAAACGTGAAGAACGCTATGAACTGGGATGTCGAAAACGGTCCGACTTCCCCTCTGTAATCATTTCTGAAGAACTCGATCAGAAACCTTCCGACACTGTACATTATCAGATATCCCGAAGTAGCAAGTCCCGGAATATACGCGTGCTTTGCTTCTTCACCGCTTCCCTTTTTCGGGCAGGTCATAAGATATGTTCCCGTAAGAACAAGAAAGATAACGAAGTTTCCGGCAGCCATAAGAGGCTGTGTCGGTATCAGGCGAACACCCGCAGGCGCCATCGCTCCTTCGGGGAAAACGATCGAAAAATGCGATGTCGTCTCCTTGCCGTAACAGCATCCCGCAAGAAGACACCCTACCCTGCCGAGAGACTGGTTTAGAGGCACCGCGGCAGCAAACACATCTATATATTCCATGAACTTAAGCTTTTTGACCCGGCAATATACGTATATCGTTATGATACCGGTTATGATCCCGCCGTACACGGCAAAGCCTTCCGAGCCGAGAACCGCGAGCGGATCGGCGAGAAATGCCTTGAATTCAACTATCACATGAAGGAGCTTTCCTCCCGCGAATCCGATCAGCAACACGAGTATAGCCATATTCGTAAATTCGTTCTCCGAAAGCCCTCTCCTCTTTGCCAGATAACTTCCGACGAGCACGGCGCAAATAAAGCCGAGCCCTATCATCAGTCCGTATCCGTGAACGGTAAAGCGTCCTATATGAAAAAGATCTATCGCCATAATTTTCCTTCCTTAATCGTGTGGTATTAACAAAAAGCGCGAACCCGAGGTTCGCGCCCATTGCATTCTTATGATCACTCTACGGACAGTCCGCCCCATTTGTCATCGGGGATGAGAGCGACATATGTCTTACCGGTGTTGAGCACGATCTCGTTACCGTCCTTATCGTAGTAACGTGTCGGTGATACTTCATCCTCTTTGGACCATGTGACCGGGATCGCCTTACCCTGTGTGATGAACCAGCCGTCACGCTGATAGTCGATCGCGTGGAACATCATGTATCCGTTATCGTCGAACTTGACGTATCTGGCATTCTGAAGAAGAACGTTCGTGAATCCGAGCTGTTCGTCGTTGTTGCCGGGATCCGTATGCTTCATTCCGTACTCGCTGTACATATAACGCTGAGTTGCCGGATCGTATTCAAGTTTGGAACCGTTGTGCTTAAAAGGAAGCTCGATCTTTGTGCAGTCTTTCACGCTGGGCTTACCCGACAGATCGTTGATCTCGCTGTCGCTTGAAACGAACTGGTAGTGAGGGCCGCCGCTGTAATACTCGTTGTATGTCTTCGATACATTGCTCTTGCTCTCGAAGTTCTTGTCAAGATCGCCGGGACAAATATACTCGGTGAACTCTCTTGACTTGCCGTTATCTACTCTCGAGAATGTTCCCGAGAAGTTGTCCACGAACGGCTTTGCAAGATAATCGTCAATGTAGAAAGGACCGCCGTCATGACATACGATCGCATTCCACTCGGGAGCGATAACAAGGTTCGTGGGACGTGTGCTTCGGATACTTCCGAGCTGTTCGATCTTCTCCCAGTCCTTAACAAGTACCATCAGACGTGTGATACCGTCGTTTGCCAGTGAGTTGGTCATCTCATATACAACATCCGCATGCGTAAGACCGTAATGAGGAAGAGCTGTCTTCTCATTATCGACCATAGCCGCGATGGGTCTCTGATCCTTAAGGCTCTCATCTATCCATTCATTGGTAAGTTCGCTTCTGTACATACCTTCGTGAGAACCGTCATCTGCAGGAGTCTCGTCCTCGATCGAGATCGCGGGTGTATTGTTGACAACCTGGATCTGGGGCGCAGGTGCCTGCGTAGCCACTTCTTCATCTTCTTTGCCGCAGCCGAAAAGCGTAACTGCCATACAAAGCGAAAGAAGAAGAACCATTCTCTTTTTCATTGCAAATATCCTCCTAAAACTCAATAAGAAACGTGATCGTCCAATGCAATCTTTCACATTATATCACTAATCTTCGAACGATTATACCACAATATAATGGGGATGTCATCATCAAACTACACAATTATTTATCACATTACAACTGTTTTTGTGCAAAATGTCAAAGACCGAGTTCTTTGGTAAACTTTATCGCACCCTCCCTTGTCAGGTGTGATGTGTCCGCAAAATACTTTCCGTCATATACGCGAAGCTCAGTCTCGTATTCTATATCGTCACAAACCCGGGACATTTCCTTTATATAGTTCCTGTAAGCGCCGTAATAATGTTCGTTCAGTCCCTCGAAAGTCGCCGTATTGACTGCGGGCTGCAGGAGTCTGACATGTATCTTGTATTCATTGCACAGCCTTAGGAGCCTCTGCATGTAAAGAGTCACAAGCTTTGCGTCGCCGTCTATTTCCATATCTTCATATGAAGTCTCATACGATTCGTCATAGCATCCGTCGAGCTTTCCGAAACTTCCGTATCCGAACGAAGTCTGAAGATCGCCGTACACCGCTTTGTTGTCGTTGTATCGGCCCGTAAAGCGCGCGGCGTTTATCGCCGGTAGATATTTGTTTGGAAGGCCGCATCTTGCCGACAGTTCATCCGCAACGAGTCCCGTTTTCCAAACAGAATCCGCCTTACAGCCTCTGGCGGTCGAGTACAGTTCCGGAAGCTTTGTAAGCGGTATCGCCTTAAAGTACAGCGTCCTCGTCTCGTAATTGTCGATATGCCAGTAATGAAAAGGCGCAAACATTATAACCGCTGTCTTCGGAGCCTCATGGTTTCGAAGGTATTCTTCGAAGCAGTAATACATCTCTATGCTCGTAGCCCCGCCGACCGCGAGGTTTATGCAGGACTCCTTTGCAAGCTCCGGCATGATCGAACTCATGGCCCCGGAATCGCCGAGCACAACCGTATCAAAGCTCTTTCCTTCACACTCCCTGCCTTCGGCCGCAAGCCTTGAGTATTTCCACGCAGGATACTCCTCATCCATGTAGCACAGCGGGCACAGCAAAGTAAAGGCGATAAGAGCTATCGCCGGAAGCGCTGCGAGTATGCACTTAATAACAAATTTAGTAACTCTCATGTTCATTATGGAGTGTCGCGCCATTGAGAATCGTCTGCGACGATGGCGCTCCACGTGCAGCCAGGGTCCCACCGCTTTGCGGTTCCCCCTGCCAGCATATTACATCCTACTGTAAATAAACTCCTTCCCGGTCAGGTTTGCCGAGAACAGTATCGCGATAAGGAGCGCATAATAAATCGCCCACCTTACCGGCGTCGGTATATTCTTTATAAGAGAAGGCGTATCGCATGAATTCCTGTATGCACGCGAATCCGCGACAAGAACGAACAGAACCATCGCAAGCGTCAGAGCGAGATTGAACCTTCCAAGTCCCAGTCCCGTAAGCTCCGCAACAGCCCCCCTCAGGGAAAATCGCATAAGGATGCCTTTTACCGCAAACCATGCGTTCGTAACGTTTTTATTTGAAAAGAAGATAAACGTGAACGCCGTCAGTATGTACACTCCGACTCTTTTAAGGAAAGTCCGCACCGCATCGAATACGCCGCCGGCACTTTCGCTTTTTGCGATCCTCTCTTTAATACTTCCGGCGATCCTGTCCCTGCAGGGTATGAGTATCTGTCCGAGTATGATATAAGCACCGTTCAATGCTCCCCAGATAACGAATGTCATATTGGCACCATGCCATATTCCGCTAACAACAAGGACAATGAATATGTTCACATACTTTCGTACCGTCCCGTGCCTGTTTCCTCCGAGCGGTATGTACAGATAATCCCGGAACCACGATGACAACGATACATGCCATCTTCTCCACACTTCTCCCATTGACGACGAGAAGAACGGCTGCCTGAAGTTTTCTTTCATCTTAATGCCGAGCATGTATCCCGAACCTATCACGATCTGTGAATATCCTTCAAAATCACAGTACAGCATGAACAGATAAGCCAGCGCGGTAAATGCGATCGCAAATCCCGAATACTTCGTGCAGTCGGCATAAACGTTGTCGACAACTATCGTAAGTCTTCCCGCTATCGCAAGCTTCAGGAAATACCCCCACAGCATCTTCTGCATACCGGTCTTTGTATCGGAAAGAGACATTTCCGAAGGCTCTGTAAACTGCGGGATCATATCGCCCGCCCTGTTTACGGGACCCGATACAACGCTTAGGAAGAACGAAAGGAAGAGTGCGAGCTTAAGCGGATTCCTTTCGGCCTTCGACGGATCCCTGTAAACATCAACGATATAAGATATCGACTGGAAAGTATAAAACGAGATCCCGAGCGGGACCGTGAACTCAAAGCGCAAAGGATTGCCTGTGAGCGCAAGTGAGAAGTTCAGATATTTAAATATGAAAAGAATCGACAGCACGAAAACACACGATGCGCCGACCGTGATTTTCTTAAGTAATGTACTCTCCGCCGCCTCAAGTATCAGGCCCGCGACATAAGTGATCGCGATAGCAAGAATGAGCCAGAGAATAAATCCCTCGCTCTGTGTCAGCCAGAAAACAAGGCTGCAAACGAGCAGCCAGACATACCTGGACTTTTTCGGCACGATCCGGCTTACAAGCATAATCGCCGGAAGTATTATCATGTATAAAACAGATCCGAACAGCATCCGTTTATCCTTCTGTCTTTCTATCTTTTGACCCTGTCATCATTATGTATTATAATGTATCGAAATTGATTATGGCAAACGAAACAGCATGCAGGGGATAAATATGGATAAGGGTAAAGACAAAAACAAGACACAGAGCACATCGACTTCGCGCGAGATCCTTGACTGGGTCATCGTCATCGTAGTCTCGGCGGTACTCGCTTTCCTTCTCGACAAGTTCATAATCGTCAACGCGAAGATACCTTCGGCTTCGATGGAGCCCACCATAATGACCGGTGACAGGCTTATCGGCAATCGTCTCGCATATATCAATGACGATCCGCAGCGAGGGGATGTAGCGATCTTCCTTTATCCCGATAACGAAAAAGAATACTTCATCAAGCGTGTCATAGGACTTCCCGGTGAGACCGTTAACATCAAAGACGGCCAAGTCTACATCAATGATTCGGCCGAACCTTTGGATGAATCCGCATATCTTCACACGGTTCCGCTGGGTGACTTCGGACCGTACAAAGTGCCTGAAGGCGCATATTTTATGATGGGTGATAACAGGAATAATTCCATGGATTCGAGATTCTGGAATCTGAAGTATGTGTACAAAGACAAGATCCTCGGAAAAGCCTGGGTAAGATACTTCCCGGATCCGGAGAGAATCTATTAGCTTACCGTACCCGCTCAAGCGGCGCTCTGCCCGGCACGACCTTCGGTCTTGCCATCTACCTGCACAGTCTATATAACTGCATTATCTCATCGCCCCGTGCGAACCCTTCGTTAAATGCGCTTGCTGATCCGGCACAAACACCGAGACACAACGCATCTTCCATGTTCCCGTTTTCAAGATAACCCGCAAGGAATCCGGCAACCATCGAATCTCCGGATCCGACCGTATTTACCACTATTCCCGCAGGCGCAGGTCTTGAATATACGTGTCCGTCTTCGGTGATCAGAACGGCACCTTCTTCTCCCATCGATGTCAGAACGTTTCTCGCTCCCTTGTCCTGAAGGCGTTTTGCCGCATCGCTTATCGCACGAATGTCATTCGGTGCGAAGTTCTCATGAAACAGTTCGGACAGTTCCTCGATATTGGGTTTGATCAGAAACGGATGATAACACAGCGCGTTTACGAGCGCCTCGCCGGTCGTGTCGAGAATGACCTTCGTATCTCTGTACGGCAACTCCGAAATGAATGTCGCGAACGTGTCGTTTTCCATATTGGCTGTCGCAGCACCCGCAAGTATCAGTATGTCGTCCTTATCTATCTGCGCAATCCTGTCACGAAGCGCACGCATGCTGACCGCATCAACGAACGGTCCGGGAGCGTTCACCTCGGTCTCTTCTATTCCGTGAAACTTGATATTGATCCTCGAATACCCTTCGGGAAGATGAACGAAGTTCGTGTGAATCCCCATCTTCTGGAGTCCCTCTTCGATCTCCCTTCCGGTAAATCCCGCAACAAATCCGAGAGCGGTATTCTCTATCCCGAGTTCCTTGAGAACCTGTGATACGTTAACGCCCTTCCCCCCGTACATGTACGAGTCCTTTCTCATCCTGTTGATCTTGCCCGTCTCCAGGCCGTCAACGGTAACGAGATAATCGATGGACGGATTGTAGGTCAGTGTATAGATCATTCTTCTTCCTCACCCTCATTGCTGCTCGGAACGTATCCGAGATACTGCATCCTTCTGTAGACCTGCTCCCCGATAAGCCTGTGATACAGTTTGTTTCCGTGCACATAGTCACGTCGCAGCGACGAAGGTATCTCTCCCTTTCTTATATCGGCCTTGTCCTGCTCGGACGGTTCGACCCCCGCATCGGCAAGTCCGTAGTTGAGCATATATTTTCTTATATCGACAAAGTGTTCTCCGAATTCATTCGCAAGCGCTTCATTGACCGCATCTATCTCCGGGATCCCTCCCGCGTATGTCAGTCCGACGATTATGTATTTCTCACACTTCGCCGCGTCGAGCATCGCGCGCTCCGTCGCGATCAGATTCCTGACGCTCTTGGAATCCGGAAGATCGTTCGTTCCGGCAAATATAACAAGTATGTCATCGGGCTTCGAATCGTTCATGCCGAACGTCTTGAACTGTGTTCCCTCTTCGACCGCGATCCTCTCGCCCTTTGTTTTCCTCTGGAAATAATATGAACCGTTGAGCTGCTGCAGCTCACCTTCTATACCGTTGATCGAGCACGGATTGACTCCGCCGTCGCCGTAGTCAAGAAAGAATACGTGCCCGTTATTCTCGGTTCTTAAAAATATCGGGATAAGGTTTGTATCGGATGGAATGACCGTAGCCTTGACGTTTACGCGCACTCCGCCTTCACGCATGGCGATCATTGCAGCATTCTCGGATTCGACTCCGTAATTGACGACTTCGCATCCCGACAGATCACGCAGTATGTCCGGAAACGCACTCTTGCCGTCGATCGAAACGGTCAGCGAATCGCCCCAGCAGACTATCCGCGGGATCAACCCGCGAAAATCACTTCCGGGCTCTACCGGCCCGTGATACAGGTGCTCTTCCTCTTCCGTGATCGGAACGATCACATCCTCTTCTTCCGTCTCTTCAGAGGCTTTACCGGAATCGTCCTTCTCATCGGATACAACAGGCGCAGCGGTCGGCTCCGGGTTCGTCTCCTCGGTCTTCGCCACCGTTCTTTCCTGTGCCTTCCCCGCGTGAACACGAAGAGTGATGAACGCTGTCATCGCAAGTATGAAAAACAGATAAGTAAATACGGTCTTTCTCATAACTATATGATTATACCATATTTTGTGTCTTATTTGAAATTAAATACAAAACACAGGGGAGACCCTGTGTTTTGACGTCTATTTCTTCTCTATGTATTTTCTTAATGTGTCTTTGACTTCGTCCCGGTCGATCCCCATCGCCAGGGCTATTTCTTCGTACAGTCTGTTCTCCGCTATCCTGAAGTACCTCTCGTCTATCGCCGTCGACTTCTTACCGCTTTCTATCCTGGCCTTGCGTCTGAAGTACATCGTCTTTATGATCCGTATCAGTTTTCTCGGATCCTTGGAGTTTACCGCATTCTTGTATTCAAGCTCACGCTTCTTCTCGTCGGAGATATTGATCTGATCGAGATCGTCTATCTCTTTCATGAGTTTCTTGACTTCTTTCTTGTCAAGCGCGAAACGGAGCGCATTATCGTCTCCGTCTACGGGAACATATATCGTTGCCGCATTATCGAAGCACGGACGAAGGGTGTAATATGCTCTGTTGGCAACTGTTTTGCCCATTCCGGCAAGGGGACCGATCTTCTCGACCGTACACACACCGTTACTGCAAACAACCGTATCACCTACACTGAACATATTAACCTCCTACATTATTTTGAAAAAGCAAAAAACAAAACGCGTTCAATACACATTTTACATCACAATTTCAAAAAATGTAAGTGGAAATTTCTGAAAATACTGTGCTTCGCGAATGATTTTCCGACTACTTACAAGTTGTTGTGGACTAACATGATTAAAACACAACAT
>JAILRJ010000025.1:0-6664 GCA_024698285.1 Lachnospiraceae bacterium
AGTGGACCTGAGGGGAGTTGAACCCCTGTCCGAAAGCTCTTCCGTTAAGACTTCTCCCATCACAGTCATTTGTTTAAGATTCCCGACGCTACCTGACAAATGACAAACCGGCAACGCCGGTAGCTTCATATTTCTTCCGCCCGCTCAAAGCTTTGCGGGTGAAGTTCCCTACCTGGTCGATGCCGTATCCGCAAGCAGTAGGCTACCTGCGGGCGACACGCAGCGCTTAGGCTGCGAACGCGTAACTATTGTCTGCGTTTAAATTTAAGTTTCTCATTTGTTGACGCGGTATGAGGCCGCGGATGGCTATCTTAAGTTCTGAACCCCCGTCGAAACCGGTACAGGCCCGGAAGGAAGGAGGGGCCCACAAAGTGGGAATATCCCTTACTTCACGCGGAGCGCTCATCGCCGAAGGCGATTCTAATGCGCGACGCTCCGATATCTATCTAATACTGATCTTATAATCTCTCTCTGCCTCCCTTTTCTGATCTCTTGCCGCGATTGATTCACGTTTGTCGTATAACTTCTTACCTTTGGCAAGGCCAATCTCCACTTTGCATAGGCTCCCTTTAAGGTACACCTGCAAAGGAACGATCGTGTATCCTTTTTCCGTCAGCTTCCCGAGAAGCTTTCTTGTCTCCTGTTTATGAAGAAGAAGCTTCCGTGTACGGAGCGGATCCTTGTTGAAGATGTTCCCCTTCTCATACGGCGGTATGTGCATACCGTATATAAACGCTTCACCGTTCTCGATACCGATGTACGATTCCTTCACGCTACACTTACCCTGGCGAAGTGATTTTATCTCCGTACCCGACAGTTCAATGCCGGCCTCGTACTTCTCCTCAATGAAAAAATCATGATATGCTTTTTTGTTGTTGGCGATCAGTTTGATGCCGCTGTTTTCTTTTCCCATATCTTATATCGGCTTCTTTCCGTTTCAATTATATCACGGAATCATTTGAAATTGGGGACGGTTCTCCATTAATATATGTCCGTGTCGAGCGCGCTGACATCATCCGCGAGGATAAAATCCACCGAGCGCGTGGCCAGGTCAACCATGTTGCATATAACGCGGATCTTGGTACCAAGAGCGTAGCGGCGGCCGGTACTGCTGCCCACAAGCTCATATGTATCCTCGTTGTATGTGAAATAGTCACCCTCTATCTTCGAAACATGAACCAGGCCCTCGACGGTATTGGGGAGTTCCACGTATAATCCCCAATTTGTCACTCCGCTGATCACACCTTCATATACGGTTCCGATATGATCCTGCATGAATTCGGCCTTTTTGAGCTTATCGACTTCACGCTCCACATCATCTGCGACACGCTCACACGTACTTGACGTGCTGCACACATCCGGAAGTATCTTTCTGTAATGGCCGATACGATCCTCGTCGAGCTTTCCGCTAATATACTCTTTGATTATGCGATGTATCTGAAGGTCCGGATATCTGCGGATCGGGGACGTAAAGTGGCAATAGTACTTAAGCGCCAGTCCGAAATGCCCCTCGCAGCAGGTTGAGTATTTTGCTCGCTGCATCGAGCGAAGTGTCAGACGACTTATAAGTGACTCCTCCGGCGTATCCTCAATTCCCGCGAGGAGCTTTTGAAGTTCCTTCGGATGTATCTCGTCACCCTTTACTTTTATCCCGTAACCGAAGTTTCTTATAAACGTCGAAAGTTTCTTTATCTTGTCTATATCAGGCTTCTCATGTATCCTGTACACGAACGGAATATCAGCCCAGAAAAAATGCTCCGCCACTGTCTCGTTCGCAGCTATCATAAAATCCTCGATCAACCTCGTTGCATTGTTCCTCTCATGCGGATGAACCGAAACCGGATGTCCCTTATCATCAAGCGTTATCTCGGTTTCCGGAAGGTCAAAATCGATGGATCCCCGTGATTTTCGCCGCAGGCGTAAAAGCTTTGCAACCTCGTGCATATCATTCAACATACCTGCGACATCGGAGTACTTCGAAATAAGCTCCCGGTCGCGGTCTGTGATGATCCTGTTAACCTCTCCGTAAGTCATTCGATGGTTCGTGTTGATAACCGTAAGAGCAAATCTGTGGTCCGTTATCTCGCCCTTTTTGTCCACCGTCATAAAGCATGACAGCGCAAGCCTGTCAACGCTCTCGTTAAGAGAACAAATGCCGTTGCAGAGCTCATGCGGAAGCATCGGGATCACGCGATCCACCGGATAACAGCTCGTCCCGCGTCTTGCGGCCTCTTTATCAAGAGCCGAATTCTCTTTGACGTAATGCGTAACGTCCGCGATATGCACGCCGAGCTCATAACAGTCGCCGTTTACGACAAGGCTGACCGCATCATCTATATCCTTGGTGTCTTCGCCGTCGATCGTGACCATATCAAGGGCCCTTATATCTTCTCGGCCGGAATAATCCGTCTCTGAAAGCTCCTGCGGAATACGCTGCGCCTGCTTGGCAACTTCCTCGGGAAAATCCGTTTCGATACCGTAAGCCTTCAGGATGGCCATTATGTCTATCCCCGGATCTCCGACATGCCCGAGGATCTCAACGATCACACCCTGCGGGCTCCTGTTGTCGTCACCGTAATCGGTCAGTTTGACAACAACCTTGTGACCGTCCACCGCACCCATCGAATCCTCCGTCGGGATAAAGATGTCCCGCTCAATCCTGCTTGAATCGGGGATCACGAATCCGTAATGATCCTTGGTGGCCTCAAAGGTTCCGACCACGATCTCCGTTGCACGTTCAACGATCTGAACTACCACAGCCTCGCGGCTTTTCCCGGTCCTTCGCCGGCGCGGTGTGAGATCATAAGGGTCTATAAGCACCCTGTCTCCGTGCATCGCGTTGCAGGTATTTTTTTCACTTATGAAGAAATCCCCGTCCTCGCCATCAACATGCACGAACCCGTATCCATGCCCGCTTGCAGCGAAAATCCCTTCCATCGTCTTCTTCACAGGCAAACTGTATTTACCGCGTTTACTGACCGAGATCGCACCCTCGGCCACAAGCTCATCAAGGCACTGCCTGAAAAGAGCACGGTCATCCGGCGAAACCTGCATCATGACAACGAGTTCTTTTTCCTTCATCGGAACGAAAGCAGGATCGTTCACAAGCGCCACTATTCTTTTTTTACGTTCTGAAATATTCATAATACTCAATGCGCTTTTGTAAATAAAACAGGCACCCTCATATCCGAGAGTGCCCAAAGTCTTCGTTATTACTACAGGTTTAGAACAGGTTCATATTCAGAAGGATCGCGATGATCATGAAAGCTACGACCAGGATCTTGGTACCCTTCTCAAGCTTACCTTCAATCGAACGACCTTTGTTCTTGCCCCAGTATGTATCTGCAGCACCGCTGATGACTCCGAGTCCCGCGGACTTGCCTTCCTGCATCAGAACTATCGCCGACAATGCAACACTCACTAATATAAATACAATTGTAAGAACAACTCTAAATGCGCCCATATAGCACCTCCGTTAAAACTGCGCTTATAATACTTCATCATCCGCGCACTATGGTAATTTACCACATTCGCGCCGCAAAATCAAGCGTTTTCCGCAAGTATGACAAAAGACAAAGAGAAGCACCCGCATTTGCGGGTGCTTCCTTTTATTGCTTATTTACCTCTTTGCAAATTACTTCGCTGCTTTTTTCTTCTTGCCTGTAACAACTGTTGCTACGATCGTAGCTGCACATGCTACGAGGAGAAGGAGCCAGAGGATTATGTTGCTTGCATCTCCGGTAACAGGACCAACCCTCTCACCGAGTACGCCACTGGTCGGCTTAGCACGAACTCCAAGTACTCCATTGACTACGCCACCACGCTGAACTCTCTCGCCGAGAACTGCTCCGGTAGGAGTCGGGGTCGGTGTCGGAGGCGGAGTGATCTCATCATTCGTAATTCCGCCGAGATCGATTGTTGTTCTAGCCGTAGCCGCATTGATCGAGAATGTGTAGACGATATCATCGCCGTTAACATCCTTTCTGAGCTCATATCCGTCGGGAGCCTTAACCTCTATGAAGTAGTAATCATCCCAAGGAAGATCTGTTACATAAATCTCGCCCAGTGAATTCGTACGGTACGAATCTACTCTGTAGTATGCATCCCTGAAGATCGTGGATGCTGCTGCCTGTCCGGCTGTTCTCGGAGTCTTCGCATAAAGCTCGAACTCTGCACCTGCAAGACTGCCGACTCCTGTAGATGAAACCTTGCGGAGTCTTACAGAACCTGTTGCCTTCGGGTTAAGGAATGTTACTTCCACAAGCTCTCCGGACTTAACTATTGAGAATCCGAGACGCTCGGTTGAGAGACTGTATCCGGTAGGAGCCTTAGTCTCCACAAAGTAGTATGTACCGTAAGGCAGGTCTGCAATCGTCAGACTACCCGTTGAATCTACAGCGAATATGCCGTTGCTTGTTGATCTGCTTGCGCGATAGCTTCCGTTGGTTCCCGAAGCATATATACGTGTGCCGTCTTCTTTGTACAGTGCGAATTCCGCACCTGCAAGCGCTTCACGTGTTGCAGCATCACGCTTGGTGAGCTTAACTGATCCGACTATAGGCTTATCGGACATTGTTACCGTTACAGAGCCTCCGTCGCTGGGCGCTACGAAGCTAACATCTGATGCCAGCTCGAAGCCTTCAGGCGCACTGAGCTCTCTTAATGTGTAGGTCTTGCCCGGTGTAAGCTTAGCAGTAACAACGTGTGCACCTATCTCGCTTACCCACTCTTCTATCTTGCTGGAGCCGTCATAGATCGCAAGTGTAGCACCTGCAAGATCTTCGCCTGTATCGGCGTTGATCTTCTTGATCATGATGTCGCCCTTGGTGTTGATGAAGTCGATAGAACCGTCTTCATTAAGTCTTGTGGATGTATCGTATCCGGGTATAGGAACTTCTTCAAGCGTGTAGTCGTATGCCTTACCCCTTACATCACATACGGGAAGCGGCTGACCGTTTTGATCCTTATCGAAGAAATACTTCCAATCAGGCGATTTAGCTACTGCGGTTGCAACCTTCACACCATTGCGAAGCAGGTTGATGGTTACATCCGGATGATCAAGGTCATTGGCAATACTGTCTCTCCAGATCTTCTTACCGCCTCGCTTATAGTAATCTCTTACCTTGTTTGTAAAATCAAGTCCCTTAATGCGGTTCTTGTAGTTAAGGTCCTTCATGTTCTCAGGCCTGTACTGCATTACACCGCCACCATGAACAACTGCTCTGCTGATTCCTTTTACTTCAGGAATGAGTTCGTTGTTAGCATCGTAATGGAGATTAACGGTTATGGATATCGTATCCGTGTCGTAGATCACTCCACCGTACTCATAATGGTAATCATCAACCCATTTACCGTTAGGAGGCAAGATCTCCTTGATGGAGAAATGATACTCTTTACCTTCTCCGTAAGGATCTTTTACATCTTTCAGGTCATCCTGATCGAAGAAGTGTGCCTTGCCATCCTTCTTGGGCTTGATCACATAGTTTCCGTCCTTATCCGTATAAGCGGATGCTATAACAGGACCGGTTCCTACAGCAGCATTAGGTACTTGGTCAATAAGTTCAAATCCGTACTTACCTGTAAGGTCTTCCTTAACCTCAGCATCGGTTCCGACATTCTTGACTATCTTTCTGCCGGCGAACTCGATATCGGCAAATGCTTCGAACGGGTTCTCAAACTTGAACTTAACCTTTGCTTCAGGTGCGAACTTGAATGTGTCATCGAGCTGACCGTTAGCCAGATATCTCTTAACATCCGTAATTGTCGGAATAAGAGGTGACTTCTTGTCATATACCTCGTTACCCTTCGCGTCCTTAACCTTAGGCAGTACAACGTTTACGGTTACGATATAGTATCTGTCATCCCACGAAAGTCCGTTGATCTTTTCATCGAACTTCTTCTCCTCAATCCTGTATGTATGGATTCCTGTATCATCCACATCATCAGATTCATCAAGAGGATCTTCTCCGTAACCCCACTCGTAATTCAGGAACGATACCTTATCACTTGTGAAGTCGATCAACGTAGGACGTCCGTTGTTGCTGTTATCAGCAGTATTTGTTACTTCCGCAACAAACTTGGATGTATCTTCTCCTGCTGCCTCAGCCTTCTTGTAGTTCTCGATATCCGTGATCGTGAAGGTGAACTTACCCTCATCATCCTTATTCATCTCACGGATGCCGTTCTTAACCTCTTTGGTTCCGTGGATATCAATGGAACCTTTTGCCTTAAACTTGTTGACGAAACCGCTGCCAACATCATCGGCTGTTACCTCTCTGAGGTAAGGATTGCCGTTCTCATCCGTGTCGAGAACTTCCCAGCACAGATCAGCATATCCGTCATTGTTATTGTCATTCTTACTGTGTCCGATGGTTACGATATTACCATCGAGCTTATCCACAGCATGTACGAACAGATAGAGCTCAAGACCTGTGTACTCAACGTTTCCGTCTTTGCTGTCCGAAGGAATGATCTCGGCTGCCTTGTATACGAAGTCATCATAGAGATTTCCGTCCTCGTCAAACTTCTTAGCCTTATAGAGATCTTCCCAATAATAGTTTATGTCGCCTACGAACAGTTCGCCCGGATCAAGGTCCGCATCTACAAGGACCTCTCCCGTGATCGGATTCTGAACAAAGTGTCTGATCGATCCGTCGGGTGCATA
>JAILRJ010000043.1:0-8027 GCA_024698285.1 Lachnospiraceae bacterium
GTTATCGCGGAAGCGGGATGCAATCACATGGGGAGCATGGATATCGCACATGAACTTATAGTTACCGCGGCTATGTTCTGCAAGGCTGACGCGATCAAATTCCAGAAGAGGTGTCCGAAGGAGCTTCTTACCGAGGAACAGTATAATGCGCCGCATCCCGTACCCTATAATTCATACGGGGATACATACGGAGCTCACAGGGAGTTCCTGGAGTTTAGTCTCGACCAGCACAGACAGCTCAAGAAGTGGTGTGAGGAAGCCGGTATCACATACTCTACATCTGTATGGGATATGACAAGCGCCAAAGAGATCGCATCACTTAAGCCGAAGTTCATCAAGATACCTTCGGCTTGCAATACTAATTTCGAAATGCTCGGATACCTGTGCGACAATTATGACGGCGAGATACAGTTGTCGTTCGGTATGACAACGCATGATGAAGAAGATCAGATCGTTAAGTTTTTTGAGGAACGAGGAAGGGCTAAGGACCTCGTGCTGTTTAACTGCACGTCGGGTTATCCGGTGCCGTTTGCGGATGTGTGCCTGCTTGAGATTACGAGAATGCGCGAGGCGTATGAAGAAAGAGTTAAAGCGATAGGATTCTCAGGACATCATCTCGGTATAGCGATAGATGTTGCCGCATATACGCTCGGGGCAACGATATTTGAACGTCACTACACTCTCGACAGAACGTTCAAGGGAACGGATCATGCTGCATCACTTGAGCCCGACGGAATACGAAGACTTAAGAGAAACCTTGAGAATACGAGGGATGCGCTCAAATACAAATCCGAGGAAATACTCCCTATCGAGAAAGTGCAGAGAGACAAACTCAAATACAGGAAGAAATAGACGATGAACGTAGCTTTTATTCCGGTCAGGGGCGGAAGCAAATCCATACCTCTGAAGAATATCAAGGAATTACACGGCAGGCCGCTTGTATACTGGACTGTTGCGGCAGCGTGCGACTGCAGCGCGATAGATAAGGTATTTGTTGCGACTGACAGCGATCAGATAAAACTGTGCGTGGAGAAGTTCTGTTCGGAAGACTATAAGAGATTCGGCAAGGTAAATGTCATAGACAGATCTGCAGAGTCCGCTACGGATACCGCATCGACTGAATCGGCGATGATCGAGTTTGCCAAGAGCCACAGGTTTGACAACATCGTGCTCATTCAGGCGACAAGCCCAATGCTCACAGGAGCTGACCTTGATAACGGATTCAATGCATTTAACAGGAAAGATACGGACAGTGTGATATCCGTTGTGCCCCAGAAACGATTCATCTGGGGGATCGACAATGACGGTAACGCAGCGCCGCAGAATTACGACATAAACAACAGACCGAGGCGGCAGGATTTTGAAGAGTATTATGTCGAAAACGGTGCGTTCTATATAACTTCACGAAAAGACCTGCTTGCAACGGGATGCCGCCTATCCGGTAACATACGCATTTCACTTATGAGTGAAGATTCCTATTATGAGATAGACGAACCGGGAGACTGGATCGTGACAGAAGCCCTTATGGCAAAGAGGGAGAAGTCGCAGGAGATTTTGGAAGGACCGGATACGGCCGGGGATAATGCTTCGGCAGCATCAAGTACTGCACAGGCCGGCGGGCTTAAGTACAAGATGCTCCTGACGGATTGTGACGGTTGCATGACCGACGGTGGCATGTACTATTCCGAAAAGGGAGATGAGATGAAGAAGTTCAACACGAAGGACGGTGTTGCGTTCAGACTTCTTCGTGAGAGAGGTATCATCACCGGAATGGTAACGGCCGAGGAGGTTGCGCTCAACAAGCGCAGATGCGAGAAGCTTAAGATCGATGTTTTTGCACCCGGATGCAGGGATAAGGTTGACTGTGTGAACAGGCTGTGCAGGACATACAACATCAAACCGGAAGAAGTCGTATTTATAGGAGACGATCTGCTTGATAAGGATGCGGTTGAATTTGTGGGACTCGGATGCTGTCCGGCAGACGGATCCGACGAGGTCAAGGCTGTAGCCGATTATGTCACAAAAGCAAAAGGCGGCGAAGGGGTTATCCGTGAGGTAGTGGATATGCTCGTTGCAGGTAAATTTGATACGGATACAAAGGAAGGCATGTAAGATGGATATTGAACTTTGTGCATCGATGATGTGCGCTAATTTCGGTAATCTCGAAAAAGAGGTCAGGGATCTTGAAGAAGCGGGAATCGATTCGTTCCACATCGATATCATGGACGGACGATATGTTCCGAACTATGCCATGTCACTTAACGATATGGCTTTTATAGCATCTGCTACGAAGAAACCGCTTGATGTTCATCTCATGGTCGAACACCCTAACAATACGGTCAAGTTCTTCCTCGAAAAGCTTCGCCCCGGCGATACCGTATACATACATCCCGAGGCTGAGTATCATCCGTCCACAACACTTCAGAAGATCATAAACGCGGGAATGATACCGGGAATAGCTATCAATCCGGGTACGAGCGTTGAGACGGTCGTAGAAATGTTGCAGATAGTTGAAAAGGTGCTTGTAATGTCGGTCAATCCCGGAAACGCAGGTCAGATGTACCTTCCGTATGTATCGAAGAAATATGACAAACTTCTGCCTCTTCAAAAGGAATGCGGATTCGATACTTATTGGGATGGTGCATGTTCGGCTGACAGGATCACGGAGTTTACACCAAAGGGAGTCAAAGGGTTCGTACTTGGCACCACCCTTCTGTTTGGTAAGAACAAACCGTACGGGGAAACATTGAAGGAGATCAGACAGCTTGTCTGAGTGATAGCGAGGCATTTGGATCAATGAACATAGCGCTGGTGTTATCAGGCGGTACCGGGACAAGAATCGGGGGTGACATCCCGAAACAGTACATAAAAGTTAAGGACAGGATGCTCATTGCATTCTGTCTTGGTATGTTTGCGGAGCATAAGAGGATTGATGGCGTATGGATCGTAGCGGATCCTGCATGGCGTGACAATATCATGGATGAATGCGGTAAGCAAAAGATCGATCCGGATCAGATAAAAGGTTTTTCTATACCCGGAGAAACGAGACAGTTGTCTATACTAAACGGACTGAGAGATATTTCTACGTACGTTTCGTCGTCGGATGAAGGGAATATCGCTGACACTGTTGTGATCATTCACGATGCGGCAAGACCGAATCTTACGGCGGAATACATTGATAAATGTCTCGATGCACTTGAAGGATATGATGGCGTGATGCCGGTGCTCCCGATGAAGGACACGGTATATTACAGCGAGAGTGGAAAGAGCGTTGACAGACTGCTTGACAGAAGCTGCATATATGCGGGACAGGCACCGGAAGTATACAGACTCGATAAATATCTTGAAGCAAATGAGAGGCTTCTTCCCGATGAGATATATAAGATAAACGGCTCCACGGAAACGGCGGTACTGGCGGGGCTGAATGTCGCCATGATACCGGGTGACGAGAACAACTACAAGATCACGACACAGAAAGACCTGGAAAGGTTTGTTCACGACATAGGATGAAAGATGAAAGCACTCGTTCTTGAAGAGATAGGAAAACTTGAATATAAAGACGTTGAAAAGCCCGTTCCGAAAAACGGCGAGGTGATCGTCAAGGTGATGGCAGCAGGCATATGCGGCTCGGATATCCCGAGAGCATATAAAGACGGCGCCCATAATATGCCGCTCATAATAGGGCATGAGTTTGCCGGGATCGTTGACTGCGTCGGAGATGATGTATCAGCGGATCTTACCGGAAAAAGAGTTGGTGTATTTCCGCTCATTCCGTGCAGACAGTGCAGACCGTGTATCAATAAGCAGTATGAGATGTGCAGAAACTATAACTACCTCGGGTCGAGGTGTAACGGTGGATTTGCGGAGTATGTTGCAGTCTCTGAATGGAACCTGATCGAACTTCCGGATAGCGTATCATTTGAGGCGGCTGCGATGATAGAGCCGATGGCTGTGGCGTGCCATGCCATGAGGCGGACTGAATTCAAACATAGTTGTAAAATTGCGGTTTGCGGACTCGGTACGATCGGGACATACCTGGTCACATTCCTTCTTGATGCAGGGTATAAGAATCTGCTCGTTATCGGAAACAAGGATTTCCAGAAGAAGACGATGTGTGAACTCGGCGTGCCGGAAGAAAACTATTGCGACAGCCGGAAAGAGAACGCACATGATTTTATAATGGATCATACGGACGGATACGGCGCGGATATATTCTTTGAGTGTGTCGGGAGCAATGAAGTCGCAAGCCTTGCGGTCGATTCGGTTGCACCTGCGGGACATATATGCTTTGTCGGAAATCCGCACTCGGACATGACATTTGCGAAGCCGGTGTACTGGAAGATACTCCGCAATCAGATAACGATAAACGGAACATGGAACTCATCGTTCCTCGGTGCTGAGGCTGAAGAGGACGACTGGCATTATGTTATCGACCGCCTGGGATCCGGCAGGATAGACGCCGAAAAGCTTATCACGCAAAAGTATTCGCTTGATGAGATTCATAAAGGGTTTGAACTGATGCGCGATAAGACGGAAGATTACGTGAAGGTGATGTGCGTTTTGTAGTGATCGCCGGTCACATGATTTTTACAGAGGAGATAAAATGGGAACATTCAATACACTTGACGAAGCCAGAGAGTTTTTCAAAAACGATAAGTTTGCCACAAACGCAGGCATGCAGATAGATGATTACTGCGAAGACGGAGCCACATGCAGCGTTGTCCTTACGGACGACCACAAGAATGCATACGGCGGCGTCATGGGCGGAGCCATATTCACCCTGGCCGATCTTGCCTTCGCGGTTACAGCCAACAACATACACAGCCTGTCTGTTGCTTCCCAGGTCAGCATCAATTACCTGTCTGCCCCCAAAGGGTCAAAGCTCATCGCAAAAGCAAAGTGCATTAAAGACGGCAAAACGACATCCGTTATAACCGTAAACATTTCCGATGATACCGGAAGGGACGTTGCGCTCTTTACCGGTACGGCATTCAAACTCTAAATACCATATCAACAATTAGGGAGATCATAAGTGATCATAATTGATAACAGTAAATTGAATGAGATAAAAAGTAACGGGGCGGAGTCTGATGAGGTCAGGCTCCCTTTGTCGGTTGATATGTTCATGCAGGCGCGCACGGTATTTGCCGGGTCCGGATACGATCATGTCATAGCCATGCATAATGGCGAGGATGTTGCGGTGCTTACCGACTGCCCATGCTCGTATCTTCATTTGTATGAATACGGCGGATTCGTTGATACGGAGTTTATCGACAGATATGATGTGTTGTTCCTGCATGGATGCAACGAGAATTCCGTGGAACTTATCAGGGCAGCGCTCGATAAATGGAAAGGCAGTACGCTTGTTCTAGTCGGAGAAGACTGGAAGTACCTGATCGAGGAACTTCCCGACATCGAAGGTGTCGAATGTATTTGGCAGGACGAGCTTCTTGCCGGGTTTTATGAAGAGGTTACAAAGGACAGGAGCTTTATTCACGTGACGGTTGGAATGACCGGCGAAGAGTCGATGGAACGGTATGAAAATCATATTCTGACATACGATGAGGTCATGACGTTCACGTTTCTGTTTGCAACCAGAAGAGCTCTTGGGACGGAAAATCCCGGCAGGAACTTTTTTATTGTAGATGCAAATTACAGTAATCTCGGGCTGTTTGCTATCTTTGCAAAGGCAGTGTGCCTTGCAAGGTATGTGAAGAAAAAAGGTTTCATTCCTGTCATGCGGATAAATAATGAGTACGGGAAAGTGAACCTTTATCAGGACGGTAAGGGCGATGAGATATGGGAAAAGTTCTTCAACCAGCCGGAGGGATATTCGTTTTCCGATATTTCAAACAGTGCCAACGTATTTTTCCCGCCTGTCATTTACAATGGCAGGATCATGCAGACGCTTATGGATGAATACAGTGGGGATATTGAACTGTCATGGCCGAAAGGCATTTACAATGAACGGGTCATGAACTATCTTAATACAAAAGAAAAAGAATTCCTGCCGTATCCCGATAAGACGCTCGGAGTTGTCGCAAGGGGAACGGATTACGTAGGAACGAACCTTCACAGCCATGCGCGGCATGCGTCCATGGAGACGGTCGGGGATAAGATAGAAGAACTCCTTGACGAATGGAATCTTGAATATGTTTTCATTGCAACAGAGGATGAGAGATATTACAGTTACTACAAAGAACGCTTCAAAGATAAGGTCTATATGACGGATCAGGAGCGCTACTCTACAAATCCTGATGAGATGCTTGCGCAGATGTACAGGAGAAAAGGAAACTATAATAAAGGCTTCGAACGTGGGGCAGAGTATATCCTGGCGGTATATCTTCTGTCAAAGTGTGATTCACTTCTTGCGTCGGGAAGTTGTATGGCCGTTGGAGAGGCCGCAAAAATGAAAGACGGAGAGTATAAGAACAGGTTTATTTTTGACCTGGGACATAATTGAAAGAAATACTTACAAGATAAGAATATAAAAAAGGGAGATTATGAAAATGGAAAGAGCGAAGTTTGGATCAAGGATAGGATTCATCCTTGTCAGCGCAGGATGTGCGATCGGAATCGGAAACGTATGGAAGTTTCCGTATATGGCAGGACAGAACGGCGGAGCGATCTTCGTCCTGTTCTATCTGCTGTTCCTTGTGATAATGGGTATTCCCGTAATGACGATGGAACTGTCAGTCGGACGTGCCAGCAGAAAGAGCGCGGTGCATTCGTATATGGCACTTGAGAAGGAAGGCAGCAAGTGGCATATACACGGATGGTTCTGTATAGCGGGATGCTATCTTCTGATGATGTATTACACGACTGTTTCAGGGTGGATGCTCTCATACGCATGGAAGTTTCTGACAGGGAAGTTTGAAGGTGTTACATCGGGTTCGGCCGGAGACGTGTTCGGAGGTATGCTGGCAAGCCCGGTTGAGATGGCGATATTTATGGCGATAACAGTCCTGCTCGGATTCGGAGTGCTCACACTCGGTGTCCAGAACGGTCTTGAAAAGGTCACCAAGATAATGATGACGGGTCTGCTCATTCTGATCGTCATACTTGCCGTTCATTCGATAACCCTTCCCGGAGGCGGAGAGGGACTGAAGTTTTATCTTGCCCCCAACATTGAAAATGTTAAGCAGGTAGGATGGTTCAACCTTATTGTCGGTGCCATGAACCAGGCATTCTTCACGTTGAGTCTCGGTATAGCCGCAATGGAGATATTCGGAAGTTATATGTCAAAGGACAAATCAATTCTTTCCGAATCGGTACTTATCATCTGCCTTGATACATTCGTTGCATTGGTTGCGGGACTTATCATATTTCCGGCCTGCAGCGCCTACGGCGTGTCTCCTGATCAGGGACCGGCGCTTATTTTCATGACGCTTCCTGAACTGTTCATCAACATGCCCGGAGGAAGATTGTGGGGAACTCTGTTCTTCATATTCATGTCGTTTGCAAGTTTTTCAACGGTTACGGCCGTATTCGAAAACCTTGTTGCATGGCCTTCTGATAACCTTGGATGGACGCGTGCAAAGAGTCTTGTATGTAATCTGATCTTCATGCTTGTTGCAAGTCTTCCTGTCGTATTCGGTTACAACATATGGTCGAGCGTTCATCTTATCGGGGGCAGGGATATACTTGATTCCGAGGATTTTATCGTAAGCAATCTGCTTCTTCCGATAGGAGCCCTTATATATACACTGTTTTGCGTGTCACGTAACGGATGGGGATTTGACAAGTACATTGCGGAGGTTAACGAGGGCGAAGGCATGAAGCTTTCGGCAAAGCTGCGTCCGTACTTCACATACATCCTTCCCGTGCTGATACTCGTAATTATCATTGTTGGATTGATACCGTAAAATTTTGATTGACGAATAGGTCAACCTGGTTTATCCTATACAAGAACTAAATAGTTGTTCTCTTATTCAGAGTGGTGGAGATACATAGGATCTGTGAAGCCACGGCAACCCCGTAAGGAAGGTGCCAACCTGAGCGAGCAATCGAACAATAAGAGGATTTGA
>JAILRJ010000071.1:0-8241 GCA_024698285.1 Lachnospiraceae bacterium
TCGTTGATAAGACCCCTTGAAGACGACAAGGTAGATAGGGCATAGGTGTAAGTACAGCAATGTATTCAGCTGAATGTCACTAATAGGTCGAAGGCTTTTTTAAGGATGTTCATTTGTTATCAGTATTTGATTGTTAAGGTACAATCAGGCCTGGCCCAGTGGCTCAGTTGGTTAGAGCGCCGCCCTGTCACGGCGGAGGTCACGGGTTCGAGTCCCGTCTGGGTCGTTAAATGTCGTGAGGTGTCTGCGTAGCAGACGGAGTCCTGACGACATGGCGACATTGCGAAGTAATGTTGTTAGTGAATCCGGAGTTATAATGGATCCACATTATAATGGGATCTTAGCTCAGCTGGGAGAGCATCTGCCTTACAAGCAGAGGGTCATAGGTTCGAGCCCTATAGGTCCCACTTTTTGCCGATGTGGCTCAATTGGCAGAGCAGCTGATTTGTAATCAGCAGGTTATCGGTTCGAGTCCGATCATCGGCTCGCTCTTATTTTATAAGGGTAATATAATAAATGGGAGAGTTCCCGAGTGGCCAAAGGGGACAGACTGTAAATCTGCTGGCAATGCCTTCAGTGGTTCGAATCCACTCTCTCCCATACGTCGCGGGGTGGAGCAGTCTGGAAGCTCGTCGGGCTCATAACCCGAAGGTCGTAGGTTCAAATCCTACTCCCGCTATATATGCTCGGATTGTGAGACAATCCGGGCAATTTTTATAAGACCGAAAGGTTTAGGTGAATTATGTCCGGCAAACTGCTTCTGATATTGATAGGTACCATCGCTTTTTTTCTCGGACTTTACATTCTCATGGCCAATGTTATGGACGATACTTTGACGGAGAATGCAAGGACACCGGAAGAGCAGATGGAAGAGATAGAAGCCGAGAAGCGATTTTTCCCGAAATTGGATGAACTGTATGAGGCCGGTGACTACGAAGGTCTTGTAAAACTTGCAAAGAGTCCGGAATCGGATAAAATTGATATATGGAATTACGGTCATTATGACCTTCTCAATTTCTACAGTCAGTATGTTTCGATAAGAGACGAATATATTCCTCAGCTTGATGAGGGTAAGATCACAAAGGACGGAGCCAGATGGCTTACCGAGGTCACATTCTCTTTCTATTACCGTTGTTACGATAATACGATGGGTGTGGCGGGTAACGCGTCCAAATCGGATCTTGAGGTGCTTGATCGTATAAGAGATGATTTTATCCTTGATATCCTGTATAACAGAATGGGATATACTAAAGAAGATATGGATGCGGCAAGAGGGGAAATAATGGAAAGCAACTATTTCCATACGGCTCAGGCCGATAAGTTTTCCGACAGATACTGCGAAAGGTATAAATGATATGTCACTGATATCGCTGGAATTCTTTCTGTTCTTTTTATTTATCTGTATAGTTTATTTCCTTCTACCGGCACGTGCACAGTGGGTATGGCTGCTTATCGCGAGCCTTGTGTTCTATTACAGTCTCAGTTACTACACGATACCCGGTCTGATATTCTTTTTCCTGATCATTTTGATAAACTGGGCAGGTTCTCTTTATATGGGAGAGGAATGCGCAAAATGCAGGATCGTATACAGGAGTGTTCTGATTTTTGATATTATCGCACTCGTCCTTTTCAAGTACTCCGAATTTCTTTTCGATATTATTCAGGCCGTATGCTCCCTGTTCGGAGCGGATCTTTCCAATGGTGTATTGGCTTATATCGTATACTATACGAAAGAAAACTGTCCCGAGAGGATATCGTATTTTGCTCTTATCATCATGGCATATATAACGGATGTTTACTGGGGCAAGGCTAAGGCCATGAAGAATCCCGGCAAGACACTTCTGTTCGCTTCGTATTTTCCCCTTATGACATCGGGTCCGATAATCACATATAAGGATATGCAGGATCAGCTTTGGGACAAAAAGCACAGTTTTTCATACGACAGATGCGTTCGCGGTATGGAAAGGGTGTTATGGGGACTTTTCAAGAAGATGGTCCTGTCGGAAAGACTTGCGGTGATCGTTACAAAGATCTACGACAATTACGAGACATTTACCGGACTGTATATATTTATCGCGGCTGCAATGTTTGCCATGCAGCTGTACTGTGATTTTTCCGGACTTATGGATATTGTCCTCGGCTGTTCGGAAGTGCTCGGGATAACGCTTCCCGAAAACTTCAATACACCTTTCTATTCTACAAACCTGACCGAATTCTGGAGAAGATGGCATATAACGCTCGGCGGATTCTTAAGGGACTATGTCCTTTACCCTGTTCAGGAGACGAAGTCATTTAAAAAGATGCGTAAATGGGCCAGGAAAAAGATCGGTAAGGATTATGCGAGGAAATTTGATTTTCCCCTGTATCTGAGTCTTCTGGTGTCGTGGTTTCTGATCGGATTGTGGCACGGCGGCGGCTGGAACTACATATTCGGTGTGGGTCTTTATATGTGGGCGGTGATCGTGACCGGAATGATACTAAAGCCGGTATTTGCGAAAGTCGTAAAGCTTCTTCATATCAATACCGGGTGCCTGAGCTATACGACGCTTCTTCGTATAAGAACATATCTTCTGTTCATGTTCGGTCTGTCGTTCTTCAGGGCCGAGACGCTCAAAGACGGATTCCTTATGTGGAAGGGTGCGTTCTTCAGATTCAATCCCTGGATATTGTTTGACGAGAGTCTATTTAACATGGGACTTGACCGAAGAGAATGGGGGATCCTGATATTCGGACTGATACTGTTGTTCGTTGTATCATTCATTTCGCAAAAAAAAGATGTCAGAGCATTCCTGCATGAACAGAATTTCGTTGCGAGACTGTTCATTTTTGCGGGTCTGTTTGTGATGATAATCGTATACGGATACTATGGTGCGGACTTCAACGCCGCGGAATTTATATACGGAAGATTCTGATATATGGATAAGAATAAAAAGATCATCAATATAATAAAAGTACTGATAATCGCGGCAGTGGCTGTTGTCCTCGTTCTCGGGATCGCAAAGGTCCTTCTTCTTAAGAGCGAAGACGGTATCAACCAGTTTCAGGCGTTTTATAAACAGCCGGAGAATTCGATCGATGTGATTTTCTCCGGAAGTTCCAAAGTATATTGTGATATAGCCACGGGTGTATTATGGGAAAATCACGGGATCGCGGCTTTTGATCTCGGCGGAGCCGAAGCCCCTTCGTGGGTATCCTATTATCAGCTCAAGGAAGCTCTCAAGACCCAGAAACCGAAGGTTATCTGTTATGAAGTATCTGTGGCGGCCATGTATGATATGCTGACTCAGGCAAACAACTGGGCAACGGATAACAGCTACGGAATGAAATGGAATCAAAACAGGATCGATCTTCTTCGTGTCGATTCCGAAGAGGAATCGTTTATTGAAAGACTCAATCCGTATAACATAATGCACGGCAGATACAAGGATCTTGAAGAAAATGATTTTACGAATGTAAGGGACAGCGCCAATTACAAAGGATTCGATCCAAGAGACCGCGTGAACGAAAGAGAGACTCCGGATAATGCGGATATTACCGGATGCACACCGTGCACGGAAAAGGAAGAGGAATACATTAAGAAGATAATCGAACTTACAAGAAACGAAGGAATAGATCTTGTAATGTTCGCATCTCCGTACTGCGTGACCGAGAGGGAACAGGAGATCCTTAATTACGTCGGAACGATCGCGGAAGAAGAAGGCGTGGAATACATCGATTTTAACAGAAGATACGACGAGCTGGGGATGGATTTCTCCTCAGACATGGCTGACAGCGGACATCTGAATTACAGCGGAAATTACAAATTCACGGATTACTTCGGATCGATCCTTAAGGAAAAGTACGATATACCCGACAGACGCGGAGACAGCCGGTATGTTTCGTGGGACTGGGATGCCGCGATCCAAAACTACGAGAGAAACGCTTCATACATCTCAAATTCGGACAGTGCCGCAGATATAATGAACATGACTCAAAACGGCTATATCCTGTTTGCGGTCTATGACGGAAAAGCAAGCATAATCAAGGACGGAGAGGTTGTTGCCGAGGGATATGAGGGATTCAGGATCCCATATAAATACGGAGAGGATACATTCCTTTTCAAAGAGCATAACGAAGGCGAATTCGAGCACTATGCCGTATTGTATATCAATGATGATGAAATAAAACAGAACTACGGAAACATCATGTATGTCTATGATACGGTCAGACGTGAATATATAAGGCATATCTATTTCTGATAATGGCTGGGACGAAACGTTTGGATCATCTGGATATGGCGAAGGGCATCGGAATATTCTTCGTTGCTCTCGGACATATGGAAGATATCGCCACAGGAACGCGTGTGTGGATATCTTCCTTTCACATGCCGCTCTTTTTTATCATATCCGGGATTCTGATGGCGGTTAAGGACGATCCGTCAAAGGATCTGAAAGAATCGGTAATGAAACGTTTTAGGGGAACGATCATCCCGTATCTGTGGTTTTCGCTCAGCTATTTTATCATCGATATAGGCAATCTGAATGTAGTTCATAATATCGATCTTCACACGTTCATAGAGGATACGATAGATTCCGCCATATTCTACGGAATGAGCGTGTTATGGTTTTTGCCGGCGATATTCCTTGCTTCTGCCGGATTTCTGTTTCTGAAGAAGAAGTTCCCCGACAGGGTAGTCGCACCCGCGATCTTTGTGATCGCTGTTGTTTTGTATGTAATAAAACTTCAGTTTGCAAAACTGTATGCCGCAAATGAAGACTCGTTTCTGATAACCTCCCTTATCAAGATTGTTTACATTATCCTTCGAGCCGCCGTTGCACAGAGCTTTATCGGAAGCGGTTATTATGCGAAGAAACTGACCGACAAATTCTTTGCAGGAGGATACGCTCTCTCGAAGTTCATAGAGTCGCGTTCGGGATCGTTTATAACCGGATGTGTGTTCCTGGTTGCAAATATCGCACTTGCGATGCTAAACGGATGCGCCGATCTTCGTAACATTATACTCAATAATGTTGCGATCTATTATCCGGCCGCATTTCTCGGATGTTTCGGGATAATCCTTTTATGCCGTGCGCTTCCTGTATCCCGCATCATTACATACTTCGGAAGAAATTCGATCATTGTCATGGCCTGTCATATCAATTATTATATTTTATATGCAGGGATCAAACTTGCATGGCTTGTTGATTCATACAATAAACATGCAAAGCATTACGTATTTGTCGCAGTTACTATGATAACCGTATTTGTTTTGTCGGCGGTAGTCATTGAGGTGATAAACAGGTATTTCCCGTTTGTTCTGGGGAAAAAACGCGTAAGAGTATCCGGGAGTGAAAATGTCTGATAAGAAAAAGAGACTGGATTATCTAGATATGACAAAAGGGCTTGGTATGATCCTTGTCCTGATCGGACATCTGCAGGGCGAATCCATTTTCAAGTTCTCACCGTATATACAGCCTCTGTGCGTATTCATTTTTTCGTTTCATATGCCGATGTTCTTCATCGTTTCAGGAATACTGCTGGCAATCAAAAACGATGAGATAAGGCCCTTTAAGGAAGTTGCAAAGAACAGGTTCCGGGGCATCATGATCCCGTATTTCTGGTTTTCATTCTTTTATCTTCTTGTTGTCGTTACGGCGCTTATTAAGGGTGAGATCGCACCGGCATCATTATATCTGAACATATGGTATGTTCTTTCCGGATACGGGATGAATGTTTTGTGGTTCCTTCCCGCGTTGTATCTCGGAGAGCTTCTTTTCATCATTATCCGAAGAAAGATCAGGGATGACATCCCGTTCATTACAATAGTGGTGCTGTCTAATGCGATCGTATATCTGGCATCGTTCTTCCTCGGCATCGCAAAGTATACGACACCCGCTTCCGAGAGGATGCATGAGTTTGTCACGGTTCTCCTTCGGCCGGTTCTTGTCTGCGGGTTTATAACGATCGGGTATTATGCCCATAAACTTCTGAAAAAAGGCACAAGGCTCGGAGATTTCTTCAACAAGCCGGTTAAAGACGAAAACGGAAAGATCATCGCAAAATACCGTCTTGCCTATATTGTTCTCGGACTGATGCTTTTCGGTGTGTGCTTTGCGTTTTTCAGGATCAACAACGGGATTGATTTTCGCTCGCTTGCGTTCAGAAATGTCTTCTTCTTCTTTGTCTGTGCGCTGTCGGGAAGTTTCGGTATGATATCGTTTTGCAGGGGACTTCCGAGGGTACCGCTTTTTTGTTACTGGGGTATAGGATCCCTTATATTCATGGCTACTCACAATTCCCAGGTGATGCTGACTTTTTCTCTCAAGACGGCCATGTATGTCAATCAGTATCTTACCCGGGCAAGAGGATATATATGCTATGCGATCGTGATAGTCATGATCACAGCGTTTTCAACACTTATGATATACGTCATCAGAAGGTTTTTCCCGTTTATAATCGGTAAACCTTATAAACTGCCATGGAGGAAATGATCATGGAGAAAATCATTACGACAAACGATCTTATATTCCTGTTCAGAATTATTCTTGCCATATTGGCAGGTGCGGTCATCGGATTTGAAAGAGAGCACCGCGTTAAGGTGGCGGGGCTACGTACGCATATTCTTATTTCAATGGCATCCGCATTGATGATGATCATTTCCAAGTATGCTTTCTTTGATGTTCTGGCGGAAGCGGAGGCTCTCGGAGTCGGTCTTGATGTTTCGCGTGTGGCTGCCGGAATCATCGCCGGAATGGGTATATTCTCGGGCGGTATTGTGTTTATCGGAAAGCGCGGAAATGTTTCGGGTCTGACAACGGCCGCCGGTATATGGGCTACTATCGGTATCGGTATGGTGATCGGAGCGGGAATGTATACGGTCGGTATCGGATCAGTTCTTCTCGTGGAGGCGGTTCAGTTCACACTGCATCATGATCTGTCAATTTACAAGCATGCGATAGTTGCAAATGCTGTATTCTCATTTGAACAACCGGACAGCGGCTATGACAGGCTCCTGAAAGAACTCGATCAGTACGGGGCCAAACTGTCGTATATCAGATGGGAAAGGGAAGTCGAAAAAGGCTCTACTCTTAAATGTAATATACGATTTGACAATAAATTCGGCAGGGATGAAATAGTTAATGTTTTAAGCGGGATACCTGAACTGACAAGTTTTGAATTGCCGTAAGCGGATTTGTCGTTGACGATGCGGGAAATTTCTTTTATAATCGGGAAGACGCTTATGCAGACGTATCGAAGTGGTCATAACGGGGCGCACTCGAAATGCGTTTGCCCTCCGGGGCACGAGGGTTCGAATCCCTCCGTCTGCGCTGTAAACCTTCATTGGAAACCTTGATATTTCAAGTAGTACCGATGAAGGTTTCTTTTTACAGACTTGTTACATTTGGTTACATTTTTTCTTACGCTGGCTTTTCTGTATCATTTCCATAGGTTTCATTCCACAAATCGGAAATGATTTCTGATTTATTATCCATTGTAACCCCCAAAAACTTATAACTGATAAAGGAGCTTTGTGAAAATGTTACAGAGTTTCGGAAACGTTTCTTGTCAATAATTACCTGAAAAAAGTGCTTGCATTGGAAACGTTTCCATGATATTCTTTCTGCGTCGGAAACGTTTCCGATATTTTATGAAATCAAATGATTAAGGAGGAAGATCATGAAAAAGAAATTACTTAGTATATTTTTATGTGCGGCAATGACAATGTCATTAATCGCAGGCTGCGGCGGTAGCGGTAGCGCAGCTACAGGCACCGATGCAGGAAGCACTGACGCATCAGGTGATGCAGAGGCTGTTACAGAGACAGCAGCAAGCGGAGAGGGTTCCGTATACTGGCTCAACTTCAAACCCGAGCTTGATGAGACCATCCAGGAGCTGGGCAAGAAGTACACAGAGACCACAGGCGTTCCGGTTAAGATCGTAACCGCAGCTTCAGGTACTTACAGTCAGACACTTCAGTCCGAGATGGACAAATCTGAGGCTCCTACACTTTTCGTAGTAGGTAACGCAGCAGGCGTTAAGGATTGGGCTGATTACGCTATCGACCTTACAGGCACAAAGATCGCTGATGAGCTTTCAACAGACGCATACAACCTCTATGATAAGACAGGAAAGCTCGTTTCTATCGGTTACTGCTATGAGTGCTACGGCATCATCGTTAACCCCGATCTGATCGAGAAGGCTGGTCACAGCATGGACGAGATCAAGAACTTTGAAGGTCTCAAGACAGTAGCTGAGGATATC
>JAILRJ010000021.1:0-59017 GCA_024698285.1 Lachnospiraceae bacterium
GTGCCGTCTCTCTTGACGGTACATACAGACGGGTTCGATGATCTGAAATACAGATTGTGTACGTTCATCTCATAGCCCGACAGTTCTTCTATATCGTAATCTTTATAAACGGCCATCGGTCTGATCTTGACGATTATCGGCTCATTCATGCTGATATCAAGTCTTTTGCACATGGGATAGAAATATCTTATCTCCATGTCATCATATTCTTCGGGCACGACCCTCACACATATATCTCTGCGAAGCCCTTCATATTCTATGCCTACGATCGACATTCCCTCACGTATCGGGATCAGTTGGTTATTCTCGTTGACCTTTAATATGTCATGATCGTATTTCTCGAATCTGATCTTATCCGCATTGATACTGCTCTTAATCCTGAAAACGCTCATCACGTAATATCTGATCGGCACAGGAATATCTCCGACAGATGTCGTATAGGAAAGCTTGTCCGTAACAAGCATTATGGAGCCGCCTCCGAGAAGTGATTCATCGATTTTGATCGGCTGCTTAAGGTTTCCGGCTCCTTCCTCTTCCCTGTCGATCTCATCTGTGTAATCGATATCGATAGGTGCGAACCTTGTAGCCCAGACACCCCATTTGGATCCTTCCGAACCGGCATACGCATAGCCGATGATCTTAGGATCGTCCTTTCCTATATGACCCGATCCGTCGGACATAAGACCGCAGTTATGACATCCCGCGATAACGTCGGTATTAAGTTCCGACACTCGCTCGAAATTGATACCGTCGTCCGATTCATAGTAGAGAAGACAACTGTCATCTTTAAATCTTCTGTTCGTTGTAAGCGCAATGAATTTGTGACTCTCCTCAAGATAAGCCACATCCCATGAGTCGGAATCCGCATACGTGTAATTCGTTTTATCCGTGGCATCATTTCTGTATATCGAAATACCTTTATATTCAAGGTTTGCCGGCCACATCGGATCCGTGATATCCGCGGTACGAACTTCCGTTGCCCTTACCCAGCCGTACTTATCGGAGAACGAATCCAGTGTATTGTAAACATAGACCGTGTCACCGACCACTACAAAGCTCGGTTCTCCTACTCCCCAACCGATATCCACACCTTTGAAATATACGATCGGAACGGGAATGTCTCCCCATCCTTCACCCGTCCACTTCTCATAGGGTCCGTCGGGATTTTCTGAACGTGCAAGAAAAACGTTGTTACACAGGCCGTCCTTGTTAACGGTTGCGGTATATCCCATATAGTAATATCCGTCATAATAAAATACATCGGGATCGCATACCGACTTGAAATCAGCGGTACCCGGAGTAGGTGCCAAAACAACCTTCTCTTTTCCCCAGGTCTTTCCGCCGTCTTCGGAATGCCTGTATGTTATCCAGTCATATTCCTTCTTACCGTCGCCGGGTGATGCAAACCACGCATCGACCTCGCCGTCATTCGTATACATTATAGAGGGACCGTATCTGTAATCGGGTCTTCCCGTTCCCCACAGAGCGAACACATCCGATCCGCTCCCGTCGAGTCGTATTCTTACATGCTTATCCGCAAGACTGCTGTCATAACTGTCATCTTCCTCTTCTGAAGCGGCGGTTTCTTCAACAGGCTCTTCTTCATATACCTCATCGTAACCGGCAGGCTCGTCATAAGAAGAAGATTCTTCCTCCGTTACGGGATCCGCGATCTCTTCATTAATTGCTTCCTCTTTTTCTTTGCCTAAACATCCGACAAAACAAAAAGCCGTCACGACAGCGATCGTGGCAGCAATCATCCACTTTTTCCTTCTCCTTTTATCTGTTGGCATTCATTCCTCTTTCTTAGTGCATGTCAACTGTTCGTTTCAATTCCCGTTCAAAACTTTACGGGCATATGAACATGTCGGGATCACTTTGACCCCGTTCCTGTCCGCCTGCTCGACTATGGCGTAGACGAGTCTCTTGGCGATACCTCTCCCGCCATACTCGGGATCGACTTCGGTATGATAAATGACCCACCCGTCGGACGCTGCTTCATATTCGCATCTGCCGATTATTTTATCGTTGCAAAATGCCGCGCTGCAACATCCGTTTTCATCATACTTTACGGTAACGTCATGATTGTATGTGCATGTCAGAGCACCGGACGGACACTCCGACACCGCTTGCCAGACTTTGGCGGTAGGCGCATTGTCAATATTGATCCACGGCTTTCTCGTTATATCAAATGCCTCCGGACATCCTGCCACGCACTTTTTTGCATGAAAGCATTTGTCCGAATCCCAGAATACCGAAATATCGTCATTTGCATACAGCCTGTGCATGATGCGCCTCCCGTGTACGTCTTTGCGTCTTATTTGTATATTGACATATCTATGTCGTTTCCTTCGTTGTCAACAACTCTCAAGATATCCATCATCGGACGGTTGGTGACTCCCGAATATCCTGCATACGTTCCGAAGATGCTTGCATCTTTACCGAGAAGGTCCACCTTAAGAGAATCAAAGTTTTTCTTGCTGCAATTGCATCTCATATACCACTGGTATCCGTCCGTATCGTCAACCATTACGGCGAGTGAATACATCGATCCGTTTTCCTTTACAGGCTGAATATCCTTTATCCTGCCCGCAAGATATATCGGTGTTCCTCCAAGTCCGTTGTCCGAGTTGTATGAATTGTACTTTGCGAAATCGGCATACTCGTAACCGTCGCTTTCGGGTCTTGATGAAGTCTTGGGTTTAGCACCTCTTTTGGGATTGCTCTTTGACAGGAATTTGTTTCTTCTCTGCTTCTGAGTCATCAGTTCTTTAACACCGGAACTGTTCTTTACTGTCGTCTTCTTTGATGAATCCTTCTGTGACGTCTGAGTGTTCTGCGAGTTCTGACTGCTCTGTTTATCCTTTGAGTCTCCCGATCCGTTTCCCGATGATTCCGAACCCGTTGATGTTATCTCGGAGCTTTCCGTTTTGCTATTCGATCCGTTGCTGTTTATGCTCTCGGAACCCGAGTCATTCTTGGATCCTTCGGATGAGTTGTTGTTGGAAGAATTGTTATTGGATGATTCGTTTCCGTTTAACGATCCTTCCGTCTCATTTGTGCTTGCAGACTCTTCCGTTCCGGAAGAAGATACATGAGAACCGAGTTCATAAGGCAGCATCTCAAGTGTCAGATTCTGGGAATCATTGATGTCCACTCCGTATTCCTTTGCACAGGTTTTACACATCTTGTAATTTCCGGACTTCAATATGTCGTAAAGAGTCTTGGCGTATGTCCTCTTTGAATCGGCGCTTGAACAATCACTCTTTAAATGATACGTCGATCCGGTCTTTGTGATATAAACGACTGTGTTCTTCGTAAGCGATGCAGCACTGACATCCGTTATATTCAACGAAAACGCAATAACGACTGTCGCTATCCCAACAACTATTTTCCTCATCTTAGTATTCATTTCCCCTTTTACTCCTTTAAATGTCGAAGTCGGTACATGCTCCCGGACAAAAATGCCAGTCGCACGCCGTCGGACAATGCCATTGAAGACCGTTCTCAAGCAGTTCCCCTTCAAGATTTTCACCTCCGGAAACAATGGCGAGCTTCTCTTCGTCAATCTCCACCGATGCCTCCGACAGTATTGATAGTGCCTCATCTTTTGACCCGGCCGTTTCAAGCCTTTTCAGTGTCTCGGCATCAACCTTGCTTGCGATCTCTTCTTTAAGCATCTTAAGTATCTCATTTCTATCCATAAAAAACCCTCCTCCGGATCCCCGGATGAATGCGTTTCCAGTGTAAAACAGCACAAATATTATACAGAATTATGTTAACTAAATCAACAGGAAATTATGCAAAATATCAGATTATCTATGAAAAGTAAGAATTTATTCCTTCAAAAAGCCCGTCCGCAAGACGCGAAAGATCCGCATCGTCGTGTGATGACGCTGCGTTACCGAGTTCTATAACAACAGACGGGATCGTGCTGTAACATGTCTGAGTCAGTTCCAGAGGATCGTTCCTGCCCCGGTATATCTTAGATCCGTTATTCTCCAGCCCTTTTATCAGTGATCTTCCGAGACGCTCATGTTCTTTCCAGTTTGAAGCAACCGGCTCCATATCCTTGATCTCATCCGGAACCGGTACGAAGAAACAGCCCTTGTCGTATTTGAGATTATCGCCGTCCCAGTGAAGCGATACAAGGCAATCGGCCCTGTTATTCGCGATCACGGTACGTGCAACGTTATCAAGCCTCTCATCTTCCTCATCCCGGATCATCAGGACATCATAACCGCATTCAAGCAACCTGTCCCGAAGTATCTCAGATGCACGAAGCGCAACTTCCGCTTCCGTTACCCCGTCAGCGAAAGTCATACCTGCCGAGATTGCGACGGCTTTGAGTGAACCCACAGGATTGGACCCGTTCGTGATCTTCGGAGTTTTATCCGGATGACAATAAGTCTTTACATTCTCCCCGCCGATCGTTCCGTGTCCGGCATTTACTCCGACAACGATATCCTTTCTGTCCCTGTTTGCCCTGTACAATACGGCGGTTCCGGTATTGATCTCGGAATGCTCTGCATAATCCCAGTCGGGGTTAAGTACGATCTCTTCCCTGGAAGGAAGATGATCCGTGCTATCGTCTGTTATTTTCGAGGGATCATATTCATAAACATCCATAACACCGGAGCCCGGTCCGGTTCCCGTTATCGCAACGCTCTGGCTGTATGCACATCCATCAAGCATCAGGAACGACGATATGATCATCGACATGACAATTCTTTTCATCACTTAACCTTCAGTGTTGCATTCATGCTTCCGGTTCGGCTGTCAGGATATGACCTTTTCTATTGCCGATGTGTATGTTTCGAGTGTTTTTTCGTCAAAACACACCCACTCTATAAGGTCAAAACAATCCGTGTTTGCTTTTACAAATTCCGCAACCGTCGTAACAGCAACCGAAGCCGCTTTATCCACCGGATACCCGTACACTCCGGTTGAGATTGACGGAAAAGCGATCTTACGGATGCCTTTGTCTTTTGCGATCTTAAGGCTGTTCATATAACAGCTGCGAAGCTTCTCCGGCTCGCCCGAAGTTCCTCCGTACCAGATCGGACCCACGGTATGTATCACATATTCACAAGGCAGGTTATATGCACCTGTTATCTTGGCTTCCCCGGTCGGGCACCCGTGAAGAGTACGGCATTCCTCAAGAAGTCCCGGGCCTGCCGCACGATGTATGGCACCGTCAACTCCGCCTCCTCCGAGAAGGGATTCGTTTGCCGCATTTACTATCGCATCCACATCGGTCTGTTTTGTGATATCACCGGAAACAGCTTTGATCATTTCTTTCTCCTCTTCATTATCTTCGCTCAAGGAGCGTCACACATTCACAATGTACGGTCTGGCAAAACATATCTACGCATCTGATTCGTTTTAATTCATATCCGCCCGCGGTCAGATATTTAAGGTCGCGTGCCAGCGTCGCGCTGTCGCAGCTGACATATACTATTCGATCCGGAGCCGTATCTGCGATCACGGACAATGCGGCTTCATCCATTCCTTTACGCGGAGGATCGAGAACTATAACATCGGCTTTTATCTCATCTTTGTGCGTGGGAAGATATTCTTCCGCAGCGGCACAAATAAACTCAGTATTTCCAGCACAGTTTGCGGTTGCATTCTTCTTTGCATCCTCTATAGCCTCCGGGACGATCTCAAGTCCGTAAACAAACTTTGCTTTGTCGGACATACATATCGATATGGTACCGATACCGCAGCATATGTCCCATACCTCTTCGTTTCCGGTAAGATCCGCATATTCCATCGCCGTCGTATACAACCGTTCAACCTGGACCGGATTGACCTGATAAAAAGACAGCGGTGATATCTCGAATCTCTTCCCGAGGATAACGTCTTCAATCCTGTCGCTTCCCCATAAGGTATGTATCTCACCACCCATAATCACGTTCGTGTTCTCGTTATTGATGCTGACACAGATCGAGCTTACTCCGCCCACAGCAGAAAGTGATTTAACAAGTTCATCCTGTCCCGCAATATACTCCGTTGCTCCGGCTTTTTTCGATGATACTTTTCCGGTGTGCTTTATCACAAGGCAGACCATTATCTGTCCGGTCGCAAACCCCTTGCGGATCAGAACGTGTCGGATGATACCGCTTCCGTCGGATTCGTCGTAGGCTTTTATTTCAAACCGGTTCATGTGATCGAGAATGATATCGAGTATGATGTGATCTTCTTCGGGTGCGAGCATGCAGTCGGTACGCGGTATGATACTGTGAGTGCGTCCCGCATAAAATCCTATGACCGTATTATTGTTCCGATCCGTTCCGACGGGATACTGTGATTTGTTGCGATATCTGATCGGATCGTCCGTTCCGATGATAGGTTCGATAGCGGCATTTATTGTTTCTTTTTCAAATCCCCCTATACGGACGAGATCGTTTATTACTTTGTTTTCCTTAAAGGCAAGCTGTGCTTCATACGACAATGCCTGTATCTGGCATCCTCCGCATCTTGCGTGATCGCTGCAAAAGGGTTCAACCCGGTCGGGCGAAGGCTCGATTATCTCCTCACATCTTGCATATGCGTAATTCTTCTTGACCTTTGTGAGCTTTGCCTTTACGACATCTTTCGGAAGAGCGTCCTTAACAAAAAGGATATAGCCGTCCGATCTGCCTATACCCTCTCCGTTGTTGCTCATATCTTCAATTGTAACCGTCAATGTCTGGTTCTTAAAATGATCCATAAGTCTCCCGGTTTGTTATCACTTCGATGTCTTGCGGATGTTCGAATCGATCAGTCTGTTGAATCCGAGCCATCCGTCTTCCGTCGTTGAACTGAATATCTCTTTCATCGTCTCCATCTTTGCATCCGTATTGTCGGCAAAGTGAAGCGCCACAGCTTCCATCAACGCAGGTTTCTTTGGTGAACCGAATTCATATTCCCCGTGATGAGCTAGAATACAGTGAGTGACCTCGGAATACAGCTTGGGCGGAAAATCACTCATGGCGTCCATTTTCTCCATCGCCATGTGTGCACCCATCACGATATGTCCCATCAACTGTCCCTCATCGGTATAATCGTTTAAAGGAAATTCGGACAGCTCCCTTGTCTTTCCGATATCGTGAAGGATCGCGACCGTGATCAGAAGATCCCGGTTCAGCATAGGATACGCCTTCGCAAAATAATCACACATATTCGTGACCGACAGGGTATGCTCGAGAAGTCCTCCGACAAACCCGTGATGAACCGCCTTTGCCGCGGAGCTTTTCCTGAACTTTTTCGCAAATGCCTCATCGGACAAAAACGCGTCCAGAAGCTTTTTCAGATGCTGATTCCCGATGCCGTCCGCGTATGCCTTCAGCTCACTCCACATTTCTTCAATGTTACGCTCGGATACGGGAAGATAATCCGACGGATCGTATTCGCCTTCGCCGCATTTTCTGACGCGCTTTATGTTTAACTGATTGGCGCCCTGAAAACTGTTTACGACCGCATTGACGCAAATGTAATCCAGAACGTCGAAATCTTCTATTCCCGCCGAATTGGGATCCCATATCATCGCATCTATGCTTCCGGTCCTGTCGGAAAGAATCAGCTTGTCATACGGCTTACCGGTCTTTGTCACATCCGACTTCTTGGCCTTTACGAGATATGTTTCATTAATGTTTTCTCCCTCGGAGAGGGTGTTTATATATCTCATCTCAATTCCTCCAGAGTTACTTCATATGTCATCTCGGTATATCCGTCACGGCCGGGACGTTCAAGTTTCACCGTCACTATATCCTGAGGCTGATAGTTCAGGATAGCATGTTTGTAATCGGTGAACGAACCTATCTCAACCGTGCCTATTTTCTCAATTACGTCTCCTATCCTGATGCCGACGTTCATGGCAGGAGAATCGGCAACAACTTCCTTGACGAACGCGCCCATCGGAACTCCCCTGTCGGCATTCGCCTCTGCGGTAACGTCTGTCCCGATTATCCCGAGTGTCGAAAGTGCCTGGCCGTTCGACATCTTCTCAATATAATCTGATATATCTGATACCGAATATGCCCTCAAAAGATTAGGCATGTTTCCGGACATATCTTCGTGGCAGATTATTCCTACGATTCTTCCGTTATAATTAACCAGAACTCCGCTTGCGGATGTGCTCGCATAAATATCCGTCGATATGATCCGCACGTTTGAATCTTCCTTATCAAGAACGACCGAATTGGATGTGATCTGACCCATACCGACCGATCCCGCGGCTCCGTAAGGTGCACCGACAGCCACGATCGGAACTCCGACAGCGCTTGTGGCAATGCTTCCGAACTGTGCCATCTCCATCTGTTCCTTTGTCTTGTCGGTGATCCTCTCAAGATCTATCGATACGATGCAAAGACCCGTGTTAACGTCCGAGTTCTTCACCCTTGCGGCGTACGTTTCCCCATCACAAAATGTTACTCTGACGTTTCGTGCATTATGAAGAACATCCGACGGCGAGATCATTAAAAGTTCCTTGCCGTTGTCCGCAATTATCAGTCCGGTAGTCGAGTTGTTGTTCTCATATGAGTTGTTGAACCAGTCCGTATTCGAGCTTATTCCCGCAACCGTTACAAGACTCTTCTGCGTTGCTTCCGCTACGGAAGAAACTTTGCGAAGAAGGGTTCTGTAATCATCAAGTTCGAGCTCTTTTTCTATCGTCTCGACAATATTGTTGACAACAACTTCTTTGCCTTCTTCCGAAGCACCTTCGCTGGCGGATTCCGTACCGCCCTGTGCCTCTTTTGACTCCGCACCTGCGGAATCCTTGCCCTCGGGCTCCTTTGTATCCTGAGGCTGATCTGCCGGATTGTCATGTTCCGGTGCAACAAAAGGCTCTATAGGCTCATCTTCCTGCGCCGTCTCATCGACCGGAAGTGAGACCGGCTTTGTATCGCTTGCCGGATACATATATGCCTGCAGTCTCGGGAAACAGATCAGTACCGTAAGGCAGGTACAGACTCCGAACAGAACCGCAAGAAATATCGTTGTGATTATCTTCCTGAAAAGCTTACGTTTGTTGACCGGCGGTTTCTTTATTGTCTCGGTTATGAACTCGTAATTTTCCTGTTCTTTTTCTTCCATTGAATCTCCCTGATGATGCATTGACCGTTCAACTGTTAATTATACAAAAAATCATGTTATTCCACAACTTAAACCCTCCCCTTTCATTGCCTGATAGGGCTTTTTCTGATATCATTATTCCGTTATGAACGGGAAATATCTGAAGACTCTCGAATACGACAAGATCATAGGAATGCTGGCGGATCACACATCCACGGAGCTTGGTCGGGCAAAAGCATCCTCGCTCCAACCGTCAACTTCTCTTTTTGATATAGAGTTATTCCAGCAAAACACCGAAGATGCGCTGGGGCGGATCCTGCGTAACGGATCGATATCCTTTGCGGCAAAGGGCAGTATGACAGATGCCGTCTCCCGCCTCGAAAAAGGCAGCTCTCTTTCGGCTGCGGATCTTCTTCTTATCGCCGATCTTCTTGATAATGTACTGCGCGTCAGATCGTACGGGCAGACCGACGATGACACCTCGGATTCTTTATCCGATCTTTTCAGCGTGCTGATCCCTTTGTCTCCCATCTCAAAAGAGATCCGAAAATGCATCATATCGGAAGATGAGATATCAGATGATGCCAGCGGGAATCTCAGAAGCATCAGAAGAAAGATGAAAAGCGTCAACGACAAGATCCATTCGAGACTATCCGGGATGGTATCGGATACATACAGAAATTACCTTCAGGATGCCGTCATAACGATGAGAGACGGAAGGTACTGCATACCCGTAAGAGCGGAATACAAAAACAACGTTCCGGGAATGATCCATGACCAGTCGGCCTCATCATCGACCTATTTCATAGAACCGTCCGACATAGTGACATACAACAACGAACTTCGTGAACTCGAGATCGAGGAAATGCGCGAGATCGAGAAGATACTCTCCGAACTGTCCGACCGGTGCCGTGAGCATACGGTTGAAATATCCGCGGATATCGAAACTGTCACGGAACTTGATTTTATATTTGCAAAAGGATCCCTTGCGCTTGAAATGGGTGCAAGCCGCCCCGTATATAACGAAAACGGGATCATAAGACTCAAAAAAGCAAGACATCCCCTGCTTGATGCCAAGACCGCCGTTCCTATAAACGTTACTCTCGGTGAGGATTACGATCTTCTTATCATCACCGGACCCAACACGGGAGGCAAGACCGTATCACTCAAAACAGTCGGGCTTCTTACTCTCATGGGACAGTCGGGCCTTCATATTCCCGCAGGCGACAAAAGCGATCTTTCCGTGTTTGACGAAGTGTTTGCGGACATCGGTGACGAGCAGAGCATAGAACAGAGCCTGTCCACTTTCTCATCGCATATGAAGAACATAGTCAGGATACTCGATTCGGCAAAAGAAGGCTGCCTGTGTCTGTTTGACGAACTCGGTGCCGGAACTGATCCGACCGAAGGTGCGGCTCTGGCCATCTCGATCCTTGAGGCCCTTCACGTCAAAAAGATCCGTACGATGGCAACCACCCACTACAGCGAGTTGAAGATATACGCCCTTAACACTCAGGGTGTTGAAAACGCCTGCTGCGAATTTGATGTTGAATCGTTAAAACCGACATACAGACTGTTGACGGGAATACCGGGAAAGAGCAACGCATTTGCCATTTCTCAAAAGCTCGGTCTACCCGATTCGATAATAGATAAGGCAAAAGAGCAGATCTCCTCACAGGATTCCTCATTTGAGGATGTCATTGCCCGTCTTGAAAAAGACCGCATTACGATCGAAGAAAACCGCCGAGAGATCGAAAACTACAAACACGACATAGAAGTACTGAAGAACACATACGAACAGCGCAGGGAGAAGATAAACGAATCCAAAGAGCGCATCCTTAACGAAGCCCGGGAAGAAGCCCGCGCCATACTTAAAGATGCCAAGGACCTGGCCGACTCGGTTATCCGCGATATCAATAAGAACGGCGGAAACGTCAGAGAATTGGAAAACGGCCGAAGTGCACTTCGTAAAGCCATGAACGATAATGCACCCGCCTCCATCGCAAAGAAGACTTCGGAGAAGAGCAAACACAAGGCATCCGATTTTACCATAGGTTGTGATGTCAGGATCATTTCAATGGATCTTACGGGCCACGTTCACACAAAACCTGATGCAAAAGGAAATCTGTTTGTGCAATGTGGTATTATGAATATAAGCACCAACATTTCCGATCTTGAGCCGATCGAATCAAAAGACGAAAAGAGCGGAAAAGAATTTGCCAAAAAGTTTGCCGCTTCCAAAGGTTCTCTGTCGAAAGCGTCAAACATCTCATCCGAGATCAACCTTATCGGATTGACTGTCGATGAGGCTATAGCAAAGCTCGACAAGTATCTTGACGATGCATACCTTTCGCACCTGTCAAGTGTCCGGATCGTACACGGCAAAGGCACCGGGGCTCTCAGAAGCGCCGTTACAAAACATCTTAAGAAAGTTTCGTATGTCGCAAATCACCGTGCCGGTGAATTCGGAGAAGGCGACGCAGGCGTTACGATAGTTGAATTCAAATAAGAATCCGATCATATAAAAAAGGAGTAATACCATGGCAGGAAAACAGAAGATCCTGATAGTTGATGACGACGAGAACATCGCTGAGCTTATCGCACTCTATCTTGCAAAGGAATGCTTTGACACAAAGATCGTAAACGACGGTGAGTCGGCCCTTTCCGTTTACGAAACATATGAGCCTAACCTCATACTTCTCGATCTCATGCTTCCCGGAATAGACGGATACCAGGTATGCAGAGAGATCAGGTCCAAGAACCCCACACCGATCATTATGCTGTCGGCCAAGGGAGAAGTGTTTGACAAAGTGCTCGGGCTTGAGCTCGGTGCCGACGACTATATGGAGAAACCGTTTGATTCCAAGGAACTTGTCGCAAGAGTCAAAGCGGTCCTTCGAAGATGTTCACATGCTAAGATACCGGCTCCGACATCCGATACAAAAGTCGTTGAATATCCCGATCTTGTCATCAGCCTGAACGATTATTCCGTTTTATACAATGGTCAGTATCTCGATATGCCTCCGAAGGAGATAGAGCTTCTGTTCTTCCTCGCTTCACAGCCCAACCAGGTGTTCACGAGAGAACAGCTTCTTGATCATATATGGGGATACGAATATGCGGGAGATACAAGAACCGTTGACGTTCATATCAAGAGACTCCGTGAGAAGATCAGGGATCATCAGTCGTGGAGACTTCACACCGTCTGGGGTGTCGGATACAAGTTCGAGGCGCGTTCCGTATGAAGAAAAACCGCAAGTTATATTACAAATTTATACTTGCGTATATATGCTTTGCCGTACTGTGCGTTGTCGTTGTCCTCGTAATAACTTCCCCCATCACATACAACTTTCTCGTCAAACAGAAAGCAGCGGAACTGTACAGATCCGCAAACGTCATTTCAAACACCTATGCGGAGTATTTTTATGATGACGCTCTTTCAACGGAGGACGTCAAGGAACAGCTTAAGGCCGCGGGTGATTTTTCATCCCTGACGATCTGGATAATGAACACCGACGGTGAAGTGATCTACAACTCCGCTGCCGGAAGCCGCGGATCGGTATTTTCCGTTGACGGATTCGCAATGGAAGAGACAAGCCGAAGCTTTTTCCGCGAAGGAGATTTCTACGGTCAGTTCAACGAGAGTATGCTCTCGGTATTATCTCCGATAATGAACAATTATAACCTCAAGGGTTATGTCGTTATACACTCTCCTCTTGCAAGGATCCGTGAACATAGAAACGATCTGAACCTCATCATCCTTGCGACCGTTGCCGTCGTTTTCGTTCTTTCCACTTTCATTCTTATAGTATTTACGGACATTGTTTATCTGCCTCTTCGTAAGATAACAAAAGCGACCGAAGCCTATGCCGAAGGTGACTTTACATATCCCATCGATGTCGACTCGAATGACGAGATCGGATACCTTGCGGCTTCGCTTACATATATGGGTGATAAACTGTCTCATCTTGAGGACGATCAGAAGAAATTCATTGCAAACGTATCGCACGATTTTCGCTCGCCGCTCACATCGATGAAGGGATATCTGGAGGCGATGGCGGACGGCACCATACCGCCCGAACAGCATGAGAAATATATCGGTATCGTCAAGAACGAGACCGAACGACTTACCAAGCTTACGAACAACCTGCTTACCCTCAACAACCTGAATATCACCGGAATGAACCTTGATATCGTTGATTTTGATATCAACAGCACGATCAGGAATACGGCCGCGACATTTGAGGGAACATGCAAGAAGAAACACATATCTTTCAATCTTGTGCTTAACGGCGAGACCCTTTTCGTTTCCGCAGACAAAGGAAAGATCGAGCAGGTGCTCTACAATCTGATAGATAATGCCATCAAGTTTTCAAAGCCGGATTCATCGATAAGGATTGAGACGAGCGAGAAGAACGAGACGATATTCGTATCAGTCAAAGACTCGGGGATCGGCATCCCGAAGGACAATCTGAAACTGATATTCGACAGGTTCTACAAGACTGACCTGTCGCGAGGCAAGGACAAGAAGGGCACAGGCCTGGGGCTGTCCATCGTCAAAGAGATCATAAACGCGCATCACGAGAACATAAACGTTATTTCAACGGTGGATGTCGGGACCGAATTCATATTCACGTTACCGAGATCCAAAAATATAGAGGATGACGAATAACCGTCATCCTCTGTTCTTTGTCGATCACTTGTTTCTGAGTTCCTCTATGAACACTGAGATCCTCTCCATTGCGGTCCGAAGTTTTTCGATCGAGTATGCATAGGAGATTCGCAGGAATCCTTCACCGCTGTCTCCGAATGCGGTTCCCGGAACGACTGCGATATTCTGTGCTTCGAGAAGTGCGAATGCGAATTCCTCACTCGTCATCCCGAATTCCCTGATATCCGGAAATACATAGAATGCCCCGAACGGCTCAAAGCACGGAAGCTTCATCTCCTTAAAAGCGTTCATCAGGAAGTTTCTCCTCTGGTTGTATGAGGTCCTCATCTTCTTGACGTCTTCGTCACCGTTTCTGACCGCTTCGACCGCCGCATACTGGCTCGTCGTCGGTGCACACATGATAGCGAACTGATGTATCTTCGTCATCTGGGTGATTATCTCTTCCGGTCCCATCGCATACCCGAGTCTCCATCCGGTCATCGCATATGCCTTTGAGAATCCGTTTATGACGATCGTACGCTCTCTCATCCCGGGAATGGATGCTATCGACACATGATCGTTCTTAAATGTCAGTTCCGCATATATCTCATCGGACAGAACAAAAATGTCCTTCTCTATGCAGATCTTGGCGATCTTCTCAAGATCTTCCTTCTCCATTATTGCTCCCGTCGGATTGTTCGGGAACGGAAGTATCAGTATCTTGGTCTTATCCGTGATCGCTTCGGTAAGCTCCTGCGCCGTAAGGCGAAAATCATCCTCATTCTTGAGTTCGATTATGACAGGCTTTGCTCCTGCGAGAATTGCACAAGGTTCGTACGAAACATAACTGGGCTGCGGTATAATGACCTCGTCCCCGGGATCCACCATCGCACGAAGTGCGATGTCAATAGCTTCAGAACCTCCCACCGTTATGATAGTCTCTTTTCTCGCATCATACGATACGTGAAATCTTCTCTCGTAATACTTGCACAGTTCCTCCCTAAGCTCGATAAGACCCGAGTTGGAAGTATAGAACGTTCTGCCCTTTTCGAGGGAGTATATACCCTCATCCCTTATGTGCCATGGGGTATCGAAATCGGGTTCACCGACACCGAGCGATATCGTGTTCTTCCTCTCGCTTGCAAGATCGAAGAACCTTCTGATACCCGACGGTTTGATATTGACGATAGTCTGTGACAGAGGATTTCTCATAACGTCATGATCATCCTTTCATCTTCCTGCTTGCCGTTGAATATGATTCCGTTATCCTTGTATTTGTGGAGCACAAAATGCGTTGTCGTGCTCATTACATAGTCAAGTGTCGCCAGCTTCTGATTAACGAAAGTTGAGATCTCACGAAGCGTCTTACCTTCCATAAACACAAGAAGATCATAACCTCCGCTTATGAGATATGTTGACTTGACCTCGGGGTACTTGTATATCCTCTCGGCGATCTCGTCAAAGCCTTTCCCGCGCTGCGGCGTGACCCTGACTTCAATAAGAGCATGTATCCTCTCCTCGGTAACCTTGTCCCAGTCGATCAGGGTGTGGTATCCGCAGATGATGCCTTCGCTTTCCATCGCCGCAAGTTCGTTTGCGACCTCAACCTCGCTGATGCCGAGGCAAACCGCAACTTCCTTAAGGTCTACCCTGCTGTTGTTTTCGATAAAATTCAGAATCTCTTCTCTCATATCTGATCCCCTCCATATATTTTGTAAAGCTCATCGGATTTGGGCGGCTCCAGGAATCTCTTCTCGTCGCCGTTTATCAGTATCCTGTCGTTACCCGAAGTAACCTTTCCTATGACTGCTGCATTTATTCCCGCTTTTGTAAGCTGTCTTACAACATCCATTCCGTTCGGAGCAGTGATGAGCATGGAACCGCTTGAGACCAGTCCGTACGGATTGATGGAAAATTCCTCACATATCTCGATCGTTTCCTGTTTAACCGGTATATCGAGAAGGTCAATCTCAAGTCCGCATCCGCTCGCTTCGGCTGTCTCCCAGAGAGCCCCGAATATTCCGCCTTCCGTAACGTCATGCATTGCGGATACTCCGACGGAAGTGGCGACCGATGCATCCTTTACCACCGATAGGTACTTGGCAAATCCCTTGGCCTCTTCCACAAACGCGGGAGAAAATCGCTTCTTCAGCTCTTCTTCTTTTTCCTTGGCGATTATGCTCGTACCTTCAAGTCCGATCCATTTCGTGACGACAACATCGTCTCCCGGCACGGCTCCGGACGTTTTGACAAGTCTATCCTTTTTGACTTTTCCGATCCCGGTTGCGGTTATGACTGTCTGATTGACAACAGGCGTAACTTCGGTATGTCCTCCGACGGTCTGTATGTTAAGGTCTTTGCAGACCTCTTCCGCCTGCTGCATGATCGTCTTGAGCTCTTCTTCCTCGGATCCCTCGGGAAGAAGTACGGAAAGCATGATCCCTATGACTTCCGCTCCAGATGACGCTATGTCGTTTGCGGTGACATGAACGGCAAGAGCACCTATATCATGACTTGTTCCGGTTATCGGATCCGTTGATGTTACAAATATCTCATCTTCCGCAAGTCCGATCGCCGCACAGTCTTCGCCTACTCCGGCTCCGACGAGTATCTCGGGACGTTTCGTCCTGATCTGTTTTATTATCGATCTCTTAAGTACGCTTTCGGGTACTTTTCCTATTTTCAACATGGTTCTTCGGGCACCTTTACAGTCCGAGTGCAGCGGCTGCGGCTGCGGCGGCATTTAGCTCCGCGATCGTAGCCTTGACATTGTCTATGCTTCCCGTTGCTATCGCCGACTGTACCATGGCCTGCGCGGTCGGATTATCGGATGCCGTTCCTACCGTTGCCGTTTTCGGAGTCGGAAGATATGTACTCCTGTTGACTTCGGTCCTCTCGGTCTCTTTTCCGTCAACCGTTACTATCTTCCAAAGCTTACCCGTATATCCGGTATGGGCCGACTGTGTCGTTATCGAACCGATAGGAGCTCCGGGATCTGCAATTATCTTTTCGCCTTCGGGTACTGTCTCGGAAAGCTTCTCGCTTTCGAAGGATACATTCCTGTTATCAGGCCTCTCTTCCACTCCGTATATATTGAATATGACCTGTTTGTCTCCTGTCGTGATACCTTCTATGTATATCGGAAAATCCTTGTTGTTGGTGAATTTAAAGTCCTTGCTCGTTCCGGATATCGCGGCATCGCTGGACAGATCGACATAGGATACTATCATCGAATGGTTATGTCTCTCGTCAACTTCCAGTTCGGCACGAAGTACTGCATTATACAAAGTAGAGCTGACCTGACATATACCTCCTCCGAGACTCTCAACGACCATACCGTTAAGGTACGATCCGGCAAGGAAATAGCCGTTCTCCTCCGTAAACGGACTGACCGTGTTGTACATCGAGAACATCTCCCCGGGCATCAGAACCGTTCCGTCCACAAGGTGTGTACCGTTCCTGACGTTACCTGACCTGTCCGCACTCGATGTCGAAAAGCTCGTCTTGAAACTTCCGATCACATCATGAATCTTCTCCAGGTCTTCGGATGTAGCCTTGGGTTTATCCTCGGCAACCACGAGATCTATCGTCATATCGGAACCCTTGAAGTTCTCAAAGTTCGATTCGATCCTTGAAACCGATGCGTTGACATCTATCTTCTCACCCGTCGTACCGGGGGTAATGTGAAAATCACCGTCCGCTTTTGACAGTGTCGCATTCTTGGCCTCAATGTTATAAAGCCTGCCCTGTTCGGAAACGATCGAAGTGATCAGATCCTTATCAAGCTCAAGATTTAGCGGATATACTATCTTCTGATGTTCAAGATCCTTGCGCTGCTTATATCTTTCGACCATATTTCCGTCTCTTCCGACGTAGAGCGCATCGGCGATCAGATTCGTATCATTCCAGTTGAGTCCGAGTTCTCCCGCCGTAACCGTAACACTGTTGTCCCCGATGGAATTGAGCGTAACGGAAGCCGACGACATCACCTTTACTCTGTCTTTAATTAGCTTAACGGCTTCATCGTACGTTTTGCCCGAAAGATTTATATCATCAACATAGATGCCCTCGAGAATCTTACCGGATAAATCTCTTTCAACCGTAGGCTCGATCTCCATGTTAAACGAATCGTCGTAAGAAGTGCTGCCCGATCCGCTACGGATCGTCTCTATGGCATCTCTTACGAGTCCCGACGCTCCTGCAAAGAAATCCTCGCCGGAAAAAGCGCATACGGTACTCGGATTGACGGCAAGATATGCCGCAACCGCCATAAAGATCATCGATATTCTCTTTATGAAACACTGCCGTTTCATCGTCATTGACACTCCAGTCCGATTTGTTTATGATACAAGGGCGATAAGGGTAGGTACTATCATTGCAATGACAAGTATCAGAATTATTATCGCAGATATGGTCTGTTTTGTTTTTTTGTTACGGAAATTCATCATGACATGTTTCCTCTTATTTATTATGGGACTCTGTGATCAATTAGGTAATTATATATGATATCACCTTTATTTACAACCATTGTGCTGCTTGCCGGCTTCATATTCATCTTCATGAAATCGACTTCCAAAAGACCCGATGACGGAATCCGAAGTTTTCGTGAAAGAGAGCGCCGCGCCGACAACACATTAAAGCAGCCTCTCGACGATCTTCCGTTTATCAGAGTGCCCCTTGAAGACATTCCCATGCCCGAACCCGCGATCAATGAGAAGTGTGCTTCTCTTATCGGTGAGATCAAAATGCTTTCCGACAAAAAGATCGTCAACCTCACCGGTATCACCAACACCGATCTGAAACTGACATACGGTGCCGCGAATCTGCCCATACTCACCGAGTACGATCAGAACTTCACTTCACTTACAAAGAATCTTTATGATCTCGGATGCGAATATAAAAACGCAGGCCACGAGGATGAAGCGATCGCAACATTAAATGCCGCCGTAAATGTGGGCACAGATATTTCCGGCAACTATACGCTTCTTGCACAGATATATGCCGAAAAGGGATTGTACGTTGAGATCCAGCGTCTCATAAACTGCGCGGACAACATGCGTTCCCTCACCAAGGACTCGACAATAAAAAAACTCCAGGACATTCTTGATTCACACACATCCGCAGTCATCAAGCTTGGCGACGACGGGGAGGAGCCTTCTTCCGTTTCTCCTGACAGTATCCTTCCAGCGGACATCCTTGACATTCTGGAGACTGTGCCTTGCAACGACCCCGACCAAAAGTAATGAACCATATGTTTATGAGTATCCAGTACTCTTTAGGTATGACCTTCATCAGGTCATATTCTATCTTAACGGGATCTTCTTCGCGCGTAAGCATCAATCGCCTTGATATCCGCTTAACGTGAGTATCCACTACTATACTTTCTATCCCGTAAATATTCCCTCTTATGACGTTCGCCGTCTTACGTCCGACCCCCGGAAGCTTTGTAAGCTCATCTATTTCGCTCGGAACCTCGCCTCCGTATTCTTCAATGAGCATCCGGGCACATCCTATGATGTTCTTTGCCTTGTTATGATAAAATCCCGTCTGCCTTATGTCCTGTTCCATCTCGGAAAGGTCGGCATTTGCGAAATCGCTCAGTGTCCTGTATTTGACAAAGAGATCCTTTGTCACGATATTGACTCTGGCATCCGTACACTGTGCGCTTAAGATCGTTGCGATGAGCAACTGCCACGCATTTGAGTGATCGAGATAGCATCTGACCTCATCGGAATACATATCCCGGAATATTTCTATTATCTCAAGAGTTCTTTTTGTTGCCATTATGATTCTTTCTTCGCCTTGCAAAATGCTCGGCAAGTTTCGCTCCGGGATAATGTTTCAGTATCACGTTCCTGATGTAACTCTCCGTAACTTCGGGTCCGTTAGCCGCGAGCATTTTCAGAAGATTCTCGAGTTCGGCTCTTGTGTGTTCCTCCATCAGAGTCGTATAATCGCCTCTCCGGTAATAGATGAGCGGCATATCGTATGTGAAGTGTCCTTTGTTGTATATTGCCGATGCGGCAACACGGTCAACATACATCTCGACAAGATATCTCTTCGGCATCCTTGTCGGAACGATAACGTGCTCTTCTCCTTCGCGTTCGCCCTTGCGTGCCGGCTTGTAATCCGTCCAGTATTCATAATGGTGCTTGTTCCTGCCCTTATGATGGATCCACGCTTCGGAATATCCCTTCTTCTCGCGCTCCGCATTGTTCGGGCTTCTGTATCCCTGGTAATACTTGGCACCGATAAAAAACTCCGTCGGACTGTATTTGCTGAGGTCATGCATCAGGCCCTGCCTGTAAAGGCCTACCCGAAAGCATCCTCTTCTGACCTCTCTTCTGTGTTCGTTGACGGTTCTAAGGTGTTTCAGAAGTTTAAACATTTACCGTCTCCCCTTTTGAATCTATTTCTGACAGCCTGTCGTAATATGTCCTGTGAACCTCTTCGTACTCTTTATTATATTCCTCGTTCTTGCCCTGATGTATCGAAGCGGTATACGAATGTCTGCTGTTATCCACTTCAGAGCTGACTCTCGCAATGGTCGCTATACCGATGTTCGAACACGTCTTTCCGATTCTCTCGACATTCGACAGGATATCCGAAAAGATAACGCCGGCTCTTACGGTACACAGTCCCTCACGGAGTCTGACCAGATGATTGTCATGAAGTGTGGAAACAAGTTCCTGAAGAACGGATACGCACGGTTCGATATGGTATGCGGCGCTGACATCTCTCTTTACGAATGATTTGAAAGAATATCCGAGTATCTCTTCGACAAGTTTTCTCGTAAGTTCTATCTCTCCCATTGCCGTCGCGGAGAATACTATCCTCTCCTCATGAAGGGTTGTGGCCGCATCCGCCATTTTATCGGCATAATCCCCGAGATGTTCGAACTCGGAAACCAGCTTGTGATACTGTTTCAGAATACGGATGTGAAGATCCTCGCTGACATAAGGAGCCAGCTGAACAAGATACTTGTCCACATGGTCCGTCAGATAATCTATATTCTCTTCCTCTTCATGTATCGCTTCGATAAGGTCTTCGTCATATTCCTTAACGACCGAATACGCTTTCGATATATTCTCTACGGCCGCATCGTACATAATATTGAGCACGTCATAACATCCGCCGAATGCGATTGCCGGTGTTCTGAAGAACACCGGGTTGAGTGCGGTGATCTTATCGGCATACTTACCTGTCGCAACCTTATCGTCCTTAACCATCGATTTTGAGAACTTCTTGATCACTCCTCCGAACGGAAGAAGGATGACGGCACTTGCGAGATTAAATACGGAGTTAACGTTCGCGATACTTCCCGAACGCATAGTTGCATTCCAAAGACCGTCTATCACGCCTGTATTCTTCAAAATGAACACAACTACAAGAACAAGAACCGTCTTACAGAGGTTATAGAGTATATTCAGAAGACCGACTCTCTTTGAATCGGCATTTGCTCCTATCGAACACACGATACCGGTCGTAATACAGTCACCGAGATATACACCGACTATGACAACATATACGACCTTGAACGGGATCGTACCGGCCTGGGAAAAAGCCTGCAACATACCGATGGTCGCCGATGAACTCTGGAGAACGAACGCTATGGCCGCACCGGTAAGGTATCCGATTACCGGATTTTTGCCCATGTTATCAAACAAAACATCCACTATGCCGCTCTCCGAAAAAGCGCTCACGGCACTCGTCATGTTCATAAGACCGGTAAACAGTATTCCGAATCCTACTGCGATGTTACCGAAATTGTCCGATCTTTTGAACCTGAATCCCATTATGAGGGTTATTCCGATTATGAGTGCAAGGGGAGCCAGAGTTGACGGCTGAAAGAACTGAAGGAAAGATCCCTTTTCCGCATTGAGATCCATAAGTCTGATGATCTGTCCGGTTATTGTCGTTCCGACGTTTGCACCTACGATAATACCGAATGACTGATCAAAAGACAGCACGCCCGCTGCCACAAGACCTGAAGTGATAACGATCGTGGCGGTTGAGGACTGAATTATGGCTGTGATCACCATACCGAGGAAAAACGCTTTTATCGCGTTATCGGTAATCTTGCCTATTACTATCTTCAGCGTTCCCGATGCGCTTTCCTTAAGGTTATTACCCATAAGCTTCATTCCGTACAGGAATAAAGCCAAACCGCCTAGCAGAGAGATTGCACTGAAAATGTACATGTCTTTGTCCTCAAATTCACTTTTTATATGCTAACAGCATAAGTATAGCAAATATGCAGTCAAATGGTATGTCATTTGGCAATTTTCTGCATTTTCGACCTTTTGAACAATTTTTCTCTTAACATGCACTTTTCATTAGGCAAATTTATTACTATCCGCCCGATAAACAGGAGCAGACCGATCACACTTGCCGCCATACCGGCATATGTTCCTTCGGGTGTGTATTTCATATCTATGACATGAATTCCCGCCGGAACTTCAAAGCTCATGAGCTCGTCAATGGCAGTCCCGGTTCCGATCGCGGTTCCGTCACACGTTACCTTCCATGATTTTTCGTAAGGGATCGACATGATCACGGTGCTTTCTTCTTCGCTGTCGGTCGTAAACGTCAGATGAGAACTCTTTATCTTTGTAACCGGTCCTATTCCTTCGTTTAGTTTATCCGCCGAATCTCCCCATATCGAAAGGGCTTCCGGATCTTCGTAATAAAAACATGCTTCCGTTATATCAAGCGATTCATCCTTTATCTGCATCTTTATCTCTACCGTATCCCCGGGTCTGTATGTCCCGGCGCAGAGCGTGTTCCAGTGATTCACAGTAAAGTAAACATCTCTGGATTCTCCGTTCACGAACACTTCACCGTTCTGTCTTTGGGGTGCATAAAAGTAGAAATACAGGGGCATGTTCTCCGTTATTTTGATCGTATATACTATGTATCCTTCTTCATCAGTGCGCTCATAATGACCGGCTCCGCTCTCTTTTGCCCCCTCTTCGGATACTTCGGACTCGGCTTTTATAAAGATCGGTCTGTCACTCCAGTATGACGCCAGAAGATTTTGCTTCTCAAATGTATTTCCTTCGGTTATGTCGGCATCCTTGAACCCTTCCGGGGAAATGTAAGCAAGAGGCAGGGCGTTTTTGTTTTCGTATGCGAAGTACTTTCCCGAATATGACATGCTATCGTACGGTTTTTCCACTGAATCGAATCTCGAAATGTAATACTTTATTCCGAACAGATCATCCGTAAACGAAGTACTGCCTCCGTTGTAGTATGTGAAATAAACCGTTTTGCAAAATCCGAAATTGACAAGCCAGTCAAGGATCTCATCCTTTTCGCACGAGCTGTCGTGAGACAGGCCGATATAATCAAACATCGACGGATCGTTTATGGCTCTGTCGAAATCTTTCTCTATCCTGTAGAATCCGTCATCCGTGCTCTTAACATACGATATGACATCATCAATGTCCTTGTAGTCCTCCCAAAATGCCGACATCTCGGGAAGCGGTTCCCCGAGCGCGTTAAGGCACATATATGATGTCTTGGAACTGTACACCGTCTCTGCAAGAGATACCGCAAGCAGTATTACAAACCCGGCGGTACGCATCTTTCCCTCTTTTGAGATCATGAGTAAAGTTACTGTGATAACGGCAACCAGAATCGCATTTATCAGAATGGTCCTGACATCAAGGTAAGGATTTTTCCTGAAGTAAAGCCAGGCCATATACAGATACATAATTACGGCGGAAGTCACTATGATGCGTGTTCCCTTTTTCCCGGCTTCATCATCCGTCACTGTAATGAATCCTCTGTATCCGAGAATCACTGCGGTTATGCTTATGTAATATGCATATCTCCAATAGAATCCCTCGGGATTGTTGAAACCGTGCCAGACGGCATCTATGGAATTGATCCACATACTCACCGAAACAGCTCCGATGATAAAGAGACCCGAAATCTTCTCTCTCACCTTAATCCCGGAAGCCAGGAAAAACATGATAAGGCAGAAGAATACAGCAACCGAACAATATATGAGCGGACGAAGATCGTTTCTTGCGGATCCCGAGAACATACCGGCAAACAGTTGGTCTATCGGAAATCTCCTGTACGTGCCGTAATCGGCGTCGGTCGTCGTTTTCTCACCGAGAAGGGACAACCCTATCCGGATCAGGAAAAATCCGTCGACAAGAACTACCGTTATGCCCGAGATCGCAACACTCCAAAACTTTTTCACATATGCGGTATTTTCGATGATCTTTGCTGCGAACAAAAGCACAAGAAAGATCACGAGCATAAAACCCATGTGATAATTGATATAGATGAAAACACATGCGGATATGACAAACGGAACAAAGCTTTTTCTGTCATCAAGATACTCGAGAAAGAAAAACAATACGAGCGGCAGTATCATAAGTGCTCCGAAATATATCGTGAGCACGAGATAGCCGAAGAAGAACGCACAGAACGCGTACCCCGTCGAGAACAGGAGTGACATCCACGATCTTTTGTATCGATTGTTCAGAAGAACGGATGCACACAGACCCGCGATCGAAACCTGAAGTGTGAATATCAGCTCGATACCCGTTGCGATCTTTTCTCCCGGAAACAGCAGAAGAAGAAAGAGGAGCGGATCGTGAAGCTGAAAAGCTGCAAGTCCCGGAAAATCACCGCCGAGAGTCTTTGTCAGCATATATGACCAGTCGTTGTTCGTCTTCAGCGTATTGATGAAATACGCATAGAAATTGACGAATTCAACGTCCATGTCTCCTGTCAGTATGGAACTTGTTCCGAAGGGATATATACCGCAGACGGCCCAGAAGACCATCATACATATAAACGGGATAAGAAACGCGAAGATCAGTATCGCCGCTTTGCTCTCTTTTAGCTTTTTACCGCTCATCAAAATCAAACCTTTCCCGGACCGCAAACGGTCCTCATCCATTCTATCTCATATGCTGATGCAAGTACAACCTATGTTTCTCACATTTTGATATGTGTATTATCAGTTTGTGTTTTGGCCTTCGGAACTATTTACAAGTGCATTTTATTTACTTAAAATACACCTGTCATGAGAGATAATACCACCGACATGACGGTCGGAAGCCCGACCCGACATATTCTTGTATTTGCTCTTCCGGCACTGATCGGAAACATATTTCAGCAGATATATAACATTGCCGACTCGATAATCGTGGGACGGTTTGTCGGCCCCGATGCACTTGCCGCTGTGGGGTCGTCCGCTTCAATAACATTTCTGTTCTTTGCACTTTGCAACGGCATCGGCGGAGGTGGCGGAATTATCGCTTCCCAGTACTTCGGTGCCCATGATGATAACAAAGTCCGGAACTGTATAGTAAACACCGGGTTCATAATGCTCCTTGTGCCGGTATTTTTCGGGATCGTCGGCTATGTGGGAGCTCCTGCTCTGTTATCGCTGTTAAATACTCCTTCCGATATCCTTCCCGACGCTGCAATGTACATACGTTTCATGTGTCTGGGACTTTTGTTCGTATCAGTATACAACTATCTTTCTTCTATGCTACGTGCTCTCGGAGACTCCAGATCACCCCTGTATTTCCTGATCCTCTCAACGATAGTGAACGTCATCCTCGATATCTTTTTTGTATATAACCTCAAGATGGGAATAAGGGGTGCCGCGATCGCGACGGTGATCTCGCAGTGTCTTGCAATGACAACATGCGGTATATATGCATACAAGATCAATCCTTACTTCAGACTAAAACGAAGTGATTTTATCATTTCTATGGATATGTGCAAAAAAGTTATACGCCTGGGGGTTCCGATGTCTCTCCAGTTTGCTTTGATATCGATATCCGCGATGGCGGTACAGCGTGTCGTCAATTCATACGGTACAACAGTCATTGCTGCTTTTACCGCGACCAACAGGATAGAGCAGCTCATCCATCAACCTTATACGACCCTCGGTGCTTCGCTTGCAACATTCAGCGGTCAGAACTATGGTGCAAAAGAATATAAAAGGGTGTACACCGGATATATTAAAGGTCTTCTGATAATGGTTGTTCTGACTTGTGCCATGATCCTTGTAATGCAACTTTTCGGCGGTACGATCACGGGACTGTTCGTTACGGATGAGGATGTTATCATACTCGGGGCTATGGGCCTTCGTATCACATCACTGTTCTATTTTGCTCTGGGACTCATATATGTTGTACGCGGCGTTCTGACCGGAGTAGGAGATGCTTTCTTCGCTCTGTTTAACGGCATAGTCGAAGTCATCGGAAGATTCACTCTTCCGATACTCATGACCCGTTACATGGGAATGGGAGCCACCGGTATATGGGTATCAGCCGGCGTTGTCTGGGTCTTAAGCGGCGTGACCGCATGGATGCGATACCGCTCATATCTTCATGCACGGATCAAATATCCCGAGGCAAATCGTGAGATCGCCGGAGATTCCGAACCTACTCCTTATTCATAAGTTTGGAACCGTACACGCCGAGAATTATCACTCCGACCACAACTACAACGAGCACAACGAATAATACGATCCTCCACATTTCGCTGTCCTGTCCGGAGGTTTCCGATGAATGCTCGGTTATGGAAGCCGTACCCGTGTCGGGCGATTTTTCCTCTGTCTTCGTAACTTCCGACTTATTGTCTTCCTTGTCCGCAGGCACGGTACTTACCGTTTCTTCTTTTTCCTGTTTGCTCTCCTTCTTCTCATAGAGCATCAAATATGTCGAGAATTCATCCGACTCAACGGTAAGTGTCTTCGGATCATCATCCGTATCTTCAAGAATAGTCGCCACATCTTCATGGATCCTCATCATAAAGCATTTTCCGGCTTTCTTCTGAATATCCGAGGGAACATCCACAACTATCTTTACGGGACCCTTTGTGTTGCTGATTTTTTCCCAGTCACTGTCCTCTTTTACTTCAAGCGTCAGATCCAGATACGCACCGGCAACAAGGTTCGGGGTCGAGGATTTAAGTTCTTCAATCTTTTTTTCCGCAACCTTCCTGTCGTTTTCGGGAACATCCTTCTTATTAAGTCCCGTTACTCCGAGTCGCACCGACGGTGTATTGCCGGCTTCAGACATTTCCTTGAACTTTTCTTCGCCGAGAATAGCTATCAGAGCTTCTTCATTATCCGAAAGCTTTGTGTTCTTTGCTATCTTTTCGGTTGTTTCCGAGGTTGATGCCGTCTTCTTGCTTTCGTTGTCTTTCGTATCCTTGGAATCCGTATCTGTTTTGTTCTTATCTTCCGATCCCGTATCCGGAGCGCCGCTCTTACTGCTGCTCTGAGTATTCCCGGAATTTGATCCGGTACTTTTCGATCCGCTGTTCTTAGACCCGCTTCCGCTCGAAGCTGTGCTGTTTGTTGTACTGTTAGATGCGTTGCTCTTCGTGGTGCTGTTAGATGCATTGCTCTTTGTAGTACCGTTTGATGCAGTACTATTTGATCCGCCTCCCGATGAGTTCGACGAACCGGTCGATGATCCCGACGACGATCCCGACGAACTCCCCGAGCTGCTTGACGACTTCGTTATCTTGAACGAAACGGATCTGTCGGACGGAAGGTTATAGTTATCGCATCCGCTGCCTTCCAGTCCCGTGATCGTTGCGGTATGTGTTCCTGCCTGGCTCGTTCCTCCCGATACTATGAAACGGACGTTGTCGTCGCCCTTTACTCCCGTTACTGTTGCCTTCGGAACATGGCTGCTCCCGTCATATGTAAATGATGTGCTGCCCCAACTGACTCCGAGGTTTGCCTTTTCGATCCTGACTGTGATCGATCCGCTCTTCGATCTGAAATCGGATTTCTCCGCTCTGTAATACAGTGTGTACTCACCCGCATCGCGGTATGACGGTATTCCCGAAGTATATGTTGCATCCGATGATCTTGCAAATGTGAAAGTCACGCCTTCCTGATCACATTGCATCCTGATGGTCGGAACCTGTGATTGTCCGTTGTATGTAAGGGTATCGCTCTGTGATACGGACACTCCCGTTATCTCCGGATACCTGATCTCGTAATCTTTTGAGGCACTGCCCCTGTAATTCCCTTTTCCGGTGATCGTAAGTATATGGGTCCCCGCGGAAGATGCCCTGTTGCCTGAAATCTCATAATCCGTATCCCTTGTAAGAGTACGTCCGTCCACTCTGACCGAAATGCTCTGTGTCTGTTCGGAACCGTTATATAAAAGTTCGTTTTCCAGAGTGATCGAAGCGTCATCAAGAGATCTTGCCCTTATAGTGAGTATTCCGTCCTGTGTCCCAACCGCAAAGTGTGAAGTGACTTCTTCCTGTTTGGAATTCATTATGACCGGGGTTCCGACTACCGCATTCGTGTATGTCCGTGCATCTGTTCCGGATACTTCCGCCGATACTCCCGATACGGTATAAGTCTCATCACCTATCGTAAATTCAAGTGAACCATCCATAAATCCGCTGACAGACTGTGTATCTCCGTTATAATCCAAAGTCAGACTCTTTGCGGTTATCGTTACGGGGTGCTCGTTTCTCCTATCGTCTCCCCACCAATTGACGGTAAGTGTTCCGTAATCACAAGTGATATCATAGTTGCCTTCACGTGTATTGCTGTGAAGCGTATACGTGAACATATTCCGGCTCGTTCCGGGTGCAGTCCTTGAACCCGTGACGTTCTTCTCCGCTCCTTCTCCGGACACGAATCCGTCTCCCGACACTGTCACGTTGTTGTTCGTCAGTGCGCTTCCGTCATAATCCTTGCTGTCCGTTGCCGATGTCAGCGTAACGTTTCTCTTTGTTATCGAATAATTCTTTGTCCGTCCGGTATCAGGCAGGATATAATTGTCCTTCTTAGCTCCTGACAGTCCGGTCAGGTTCGCGGTATAGTTACCCGCATTAGTCTGGGAAGCTCCCTCGATGACAGGGTTCACGACATCCGAGCCGCATTTACCCGACAGTGTTACACTCACTCCGTGAGGATCCCCGTCATATTTGACGGAAGAAAGATCACTCCATTCAAACGTAAGCGGCTTCTTCGCGATCGATGTTTCCACGTCTCCCCATCCGACATCCGTTCCGTTTACGGTTGCTTTATAGTATATTCTGTAACCTCCGGCATCCGTTCCCTCGGGGATCGTCGTGGAATATGTACCCGGCAATCCCGTTTCATCGGCAAGGGCATAACTCATCGTGCCGGATGTTCCTCCAAGAGTCACTGATCCCGCATTTACAAGAGCATGTGCATTTCCGTCATACGCAAGTCCGGTTATACCCGTCGGAGCCGTTATGTCGACATCGGGGTCGTCTGTCTTGGACAGATATGCTTTGATGGGAAAATTATCCATAGCTATAACATCATATTCGTCTCCAAGTAAAGCCCTTCTTATGCTCTCACTTCCCAGATCATGCCATGTATTGTTCGGGGCAGTATTAATATAGCTTTCACCGGTATTGATCACACCCTTTGAATAAAACGCTTGTGTGGCGGTCGTTCCGCTTTTGTTAAGTCCGAATTGCACGTTAAGCCCGTATTTCCCGTCCGGTGTCAACTGGGTAACAACTACGGCAAATTTTTCTCCCTGTCTTACTATCGCAGGTATAGGCAGACTTTCCCTATGAAATCCTCCGTATTTGTATGTATTGACGAAATGAGCTATCTGTGTTCCGTCGGCCGGGTTTTCGGCACCGGATCCCAAGAGATAAATATCATATGTGACTGTAGTCCCGGGTGACGCTGTCTGACATGAAACCTCTTCCAGCTTCGCTGCATTTTCCCCCGTATCCAGAATGTCATTAACATCAAAAACATTTGCCATGGAGACTTTGAAATTCTGTGCCGTAAAATCAACCTGGTTTACCGGCATAAGATCATACTGGGCCAGATAATACGGCTGTGTTACCGCTCTGTCAAATACAAGAGCCTCAAGCATGTCGATACTGCGATCCTCATAGGAGAGCCAGAAGTATCCGGTATGTTTTGCATTTTCTATTGCATTGTATTCCCACTTTCCGGTTGATTCATTATATACACCCTTATCCTGCCCTTCGAGTAGTCCCCAGTTTCCGCTGTTTGGGAACGCATTAGTTTCTGCTCCCCAGCTGTTCTTAACAAGCCATGCGCCGTCATTTTCCGGAATTGGTGCCGGCGTTCCGTCTTTTTTAAGATGTTCGAATTTTTCTTTGGGATAATTGTCATCCCATCCGACAATCGTAACAGCATGATTGCCATCCTTTTTCTCATATGTATAATGAGCCCATTCAGGGCTGATATATTCTGTCTTAGCCTGCTGCCCCGGCATAGAAGTATCCGCATAAAATCCAAGCTGGACCGCATTACCGTCATATATCTCTTCCTTTATGGCGTTGTTAGCTCTTTCCCAGTCGGTGGTATTTCCTTTTTCAAGTGCTGCTGAAGGGAGGGGAAGAATGGCTGATTCTTTTAATACATAATCCTGCTTCCAGCGAAGCGGAGCGTCGATCCACCAGTCATCATTCTCGCTGTACCACAAATCGACACCCTGTACTGTATACTTATAACCGTTCTTTCCTCTATATATAAACAACGGGTCATCACTTTCTCTGACGGGACCAATGCCTGCCGCAAAAAGGCTCGTCGCCACGAACGAAAAACCTTCGGTGTAAATCTGTGATGATCCTGTCTCCCCCTTAAAGATTGTTCCCTCACCCTCCTGGGATACGTATTTGGAGTTGACGTTATCTATTGGCCGTCTCGCAAAAAAAGCAACCTGTTTTTCCGACAGATCAAGATCATTTGTGGCAAGTCCGTGACTGATAATGCTTGTTTCGGCTGAAGCAACAGCCGCAAATCCCCAACATGTACCGAACGGGTTCTGAAGCTTGACGGACGTGACATAACTTGTATCTCCGACACCGTCATTATTTGTATCAACGTTCCTAAGATCATAAGATTTTAACGTACTCGGAATCGGAGCCCCGCGGAGCTTCCTTCTCTCCGGTGCCCTGAATGCGAATGCGTCTTCGCCCCTGTTTTCTTGGAGCTGTCTCCCTATCTCGCGTAGCTCTTCACTTATCTCGTTTTCCTCGGCATTTGCCGGAAACACAAACGGAACAGACGCAAGCAGGATCGTCGTCGTCAGAAATGATATGAACTTAACGAATCTCTTTCTGAAAGTTTTCATGTTATTCTCTCTTTTGTTTAAGATCTGATTTCTATTTCCACTCAACACACATCATTGTAATATCGTCAAATTGCGGTGCTTCCCCTACAAATTCATCCATGTCTTTCCTTACATTTTCAAGAAGCTTCTTCGGATCGGCACTAGGATCGCTGTTAAGTGCCGCAAGCATTCTGTCTGTTCCGTACAGTTCGTTCGAACTGTCGGTCGCCTCCGCAACACCATCGGTATAAACATACAGGCGGTCTCCGGAATGCATTTCGAATTCATGATCTCTGAACTTTATACCTTCCATCGTGGCAACCGCGGGCGAATGTCTGTATACGACAAGCTCCCAGTTTCCGTCCGAGCGTTTTATCGCGGGATGCTCATGCCCGGCGTTTGCCGCTACACCTTTGCCTGTGGATATTTCTATGACTGCCATCCAAACCGTAACGAACAGTTCGGCCTCATTCTGCTCGCAGAGCATGTCATTTGCATACGAGAGTACCTCAGCCGGAGAACCTCCGAGCTGGGCCCGGTTCTTGATGAGTGTTTTTGCGATGACCATGAATAATGCTGCGGGTACTCCCTTTCCGGATACGTCCGCCATGACAAGTGCCAGATGATCGTCATCGATAAGGAAGAAGTCATAGAAATCACCGCCGACTTCCTTCGCCGGATCCATCGTGGCATACAGATCAAATTCATTACGGTCGGGAAATGCCGGGAATTTATTCGGAAGCATATCCGCCTGGATACGTGTTGCGACATCAAGCTCCGCACCTATCCTTTCCTTCTCGGCAGTGATCGTCTGAAGTTCATTCATGTAACGGTCAAGTTCCTTTACCATCGATGAAAAACTGAATGCCAGACGCTCTATTTCGTTACCCGTCTTTATAGTTCCAAGCTGCTTCGAAGCCTCCTCACTGTCCTTGCTTCGCTCGTATTCCGACATTATCTTTGTCTCTTCATTAAGCGGCCTGACAACGATCTTTCTGATATGTCTGATCACAAGGATCAGCATGACAACGAAGAAGAAGACCGTGATCATCAGCATCGCCAGAAGCATGCGAAGTATCTGGGTGATCATCTCCTTCGACTTGAACGAAACACCGACAAGAGCTTTCATGGACCCATTTGCATATACCGGCTCAAACGCATGTATGACACTGTGATCGGCGCCCTCGCCTCTTGACAGTTCCATTTCACGTACAGGCTTACCGGTCTTGATGATCTGATCCATGACCGAGTATGCACCCTCCTGATAAAAGCTCAGCGTTCCGAGTTCAAACAGATCTCCTCCGTCACTTGCCCTCTTTTCGTTTTCCATCGTTCCTGTAACGAAGATGAACATCTGCCCGTCAAGTATCTTGAAACTGTACAAATATAATGGCGAATACGCCCGTTTCATTCTGTCGAATTCTCTGCTTAAACTGCTGTAACACAATTCCGCAAAAAGCTTTTGACTTCTGTCATCCATCTTTGCCAATTCATCGTCGTCGACGGATTTTAAGTCTCCGATATAGGGCTGCAGATGTCTCAGTTCCTGATCTTTTTCCTGATACAGTTCATCGTTGTCATAGACAAGATCCATTTCACTGCAGTGCTTTTCCCAATATTCAAACAACCATCCGAGACCTTTGTAGCTCTCATATTCCGCAACGGCACTGTTGGCAAGTCTTGATGCGTCGTCATACTGTTCATTTAAATAATACGATGTTGAGAACAGGCCGAGAACAATCGCGTTGGCCAGGATGAGAACGATCATAAAGATTATGAACGGTCTCGTGATCTGTTTTAATATCGTGCGTCTTCTGTCTTTCTTGTTCCTCATGATCTTAATCCTTTGATCGTATGATACTTCTCTTTATATGAGTATAGATCTGAATGATCGAAATCCCGAAAAAGAGAACGAGTGCATAATTCAGCGGGATACATATCATCGGTATGTTCCCCGCATACGGTCTCAGCATTCTTGCAAACAGATACGGCAGCGGCATATGGATAAAGTACATTTCAAGCTGATGCCTTACGAGAAAATCATATGCTTTCGTATCCGTTATCCGGATCCATACTTTATTATCTTCAAGATACATGAAAAGAAAAAGGGAGAACAACGCACCCGAAGGACGTGCTATATACAACCACGCAAAATGAGATGGGAGCATTACCGCGTGAGCGATAACGACCGCCAGAAACAGTCCGGCAAGCAGGAGGTGTGTCTGCTTTGACAGTGCTTCTATCCTGTCCCTTATGCCGTAACAGAATATTCCCGCAAAGAAACAAATAAGATAAGGTGCGATCTGACTCAGTTTAAAGTACGGGAAATCAGCAAGATAATGATCAACGCAAAATGCTGCGGCAACCGTTATAACAAACAGTACAGCCTGTAAGTGTTTCTTGATGAGGAATGATAACAGAATAAAAAAAAGTGCGACCCAGAACAGCATCCACAGAAACCACAAATGGTCCGAAAACTGTCCGAGAGCCATGCACTTATATCCTTCCGCCAATCCGGCACCGTCCGGACGGCCGAAAGCCTTGATGTCAAACAGCGTGTAAAGAGGAACGAGCCATATCGTTCCTATGATATAGTACGGGATGATAAGACGTTTGATCCTCTCCCATACACTCTGAGGTATCGTCCTCTGACGCGTTGTGAGTGATCGCGCATACACAAACCCGGAGCAGAACACAAACGACGCTATGAGGGTCACATTGAACATGTTTCCCGCAAAAGTCGCAACCGGTAAAATGATACCGAAACTTTCCGCAAAGTACGGATTGTCCTCGTAAAACAGTCCGCAATGCCACAGAAATACCAGAAGGATGCTCACCGTTTTGATATCGGTTATGTAACTGATTTTGTTAGGTTTTTCCGCCATTCTTATATTATATCAAGATTCGGCGTCATGCTCAATTGTCATTCTTCTGTTTATTTAAGTATTTCTCGGCACTTGCGACGTCCTTAACAAACACACCCTTATAGGAATCTCCGAGAAGTGATTTTATCTTCCTGAGCTTATCCGCGGAATCGCTGATCGCGATAACGACCGGCTTATCCCCGTCATCTTCCTCGGCTTTCGCCTCATCGGCCTCCTCCCGGATCAGGGCAGGATCGAGATATTTCAGAAGGATCGCTTCAAGCGCGTCGTACATTACGGGCTTACTCAGATAATCCGTAAAACCTTCTTTGATATAATTCTCGCGGGCTCCGACTATCGCATCCGCAGTTAGCGCTATTACGGTTGTATCTTTTGCAAGGTTGTATTTTCTGATCTCTTCCAGAGTCTGTATGCCTGACATCCCGGGCATCATCTGGTCGAGGAAGATCAAGTCAAATGATTTTTCCTTAAGTATCCTGATACATTCCTGCCCGGACTCGGCGGTGGTGACGTTTATCTTTGTATCTTCAAGCAGACTTGCTATTACCTCGAGATTCATATCGTTATCATCGACAACGAGTACCTTTGCCGAAGGCGCGATCAGGACAGGTTTGTATTCTTCCTTGTATGTCTGCATCCTCGTGAGGTTCTGTGCAAAGTCGCCTATAGGTGTTCTGTCCACGACGGTCTGCTTCATCTGAGCCGTAAACGTTGTACCCTCACCGTATTTACTGTTGACACCGATCGTTCCGCCCATCATCTTGACAAGACGCATTGTGATGTTAAGACCGAGCCCCGTTCCTTCGATATTTCTGTTCTTGTCCTCTTCAAGTCGCTGGAATGATCCGAACAGTTTTCCGAGATCCTCGTTTTTGATCCCGATACCCGTATCCGAAACAACGACCCACAGCATTTCCGTATTCCAGTCAAACGAAACATCAACCGTGACGCTTCCCTCATGGGTATACTTGATCGCATTGTTGATAAGATTGAGCATAACCTGGCGTATTCTTATCTCATCTCCCAGCATGACCGTCGGAATATCTTCGGAGATCTTCAGCTTATATTCGAGACCTTTATCCTGCGCCTTCTTCATCGTCATGTTAACGATATCGTTCATGACAGAAGAGAAACTGTATTCCACGGGTATCAGTTCCATCTTGCCGGATTCGATCTTGGAGAAATCAAGTATGTCGTTTATTATGGACAGAAGTGTCTTGCCGGCGCTCTGGATATCAAGCGCATATTTCCTGACCGGATCCTGCGGAGACGAACGAAGGATCATCTCATCCATACCGATTATCGCATTCATCGGAGTTCTTATCTCATGGGACATATTTGCGAGAAAATCACTCTTTGCCTTGTTGGATGCATTGGCTGCATCTTTTTCAAGTTCAAGTACCTTCCTCTCGTATGAAGCCCTCTGCTCTTCAAGCTTCATATTCTCAACGCTCTTTGTGTATTTACGCTCGTTCCTGTATCCTACGATATAGAATAACGCTATCATCGCAAATACGAATACATATATCAGATTGTTTATCAGGATCTGGCTTCTTGTTTCCTCATACATTTCCCTGTCACCGACGATCATGACGACATGCCAGTTGTTCGTTATCCCGTTAACAAACACAGTGCTCTCTTCACCGTCGTATGTGTATGTGAAACTTCCGCTTTCCACATCCTTTATCTTCTCAAAGAACCTCTCTCCCTCGGGCGTATCGGTGATATAGGTTCCCTTTATGCTGTCATCTCCGTGAGCGACGATAAATCCGTCCTCATCAACGACAAATCCGTAACCTTTACCGTTTACATTGAGCTCCTTCATCATATCCTGTATGCCTTTGAGCTGCACATCAAGAGATATGATGTTCTGCCGATCCGGAAGCATCCTGCACACCGAAATGATCACGTTACCCGTTTGTGCATCCACGTAAGGCGGAACGAATGCAACCTTCCCGTCACTTTCTCTCGCGATGATATACCAGTCACGTGTTGTCGGATCCCAACCTTCCGGCGGTTCCCAGTTAAGTCCGTCCATATACCGGGCCATGATGACTCCGTATAATCCGGTAAAGTTTTCATTAAACTGTTTCTCGACATTATCTGTTTCTTCAACGAGGAATTCATGTATCCTTGCCGGGGTACTTCCCGAAACAAGCATATGATAGACCGAGTCGGCAGTTACATGCAGAATGTTCTCCGCGGTATTCAGATGATTGTTGATCATGGAAGAAACGTTTAATACCCTGTCTTCTATGACGGCATTCGAATTCGATACGGCTGCGTTCTTCATCAGTCGCGAAGTATAAATGGCCATAACGGCAATAAATACAAACACAAGAATGAGCGGTACGAGCATACCGTGCTTCTTGAGTCCGAACCGTTTCGATCCTTCCGTTTTGATCTCTTTATCCTGCTCAGTCATAGAAGTCCCCTTTGCAAGGCTTTTATTCAATCGTAAAGTACTGTTCCGGAACTTTCACCTTCGTTACACCCATATAGTGCCCCGGATCTCCGAAGATATAAGTATCCTGATAAACAAGGAAAACATTATCCATCACTTCGCCGGTTGAGGCATTTGTAAACTTCGATCCGTTCCATTCGGTCTCGGGAGTGTATATCCTGTATGCGGAAATGATGTCGTTAAGGTCCGTCAGTTTGCTTTTTCCCATCAGAACGTTTCTGGCATGTTCGGCCAGTCCCGCCGAATTGGTAAATCCGTATGACGAAGTCCAAGTGCCGAATCTTCCTGCGCCGCCGCCGGCAACTATCGCTGCCTCAACTTCCTTCGTTATCTTCTCGAAGTCACCGCTTGCACCCGTGATATCAAGATCGAGTGCCCCCGGGTATCCCATGATAGGCGACGGAAGATCGGCTTCTATAAAATATCCGCCGTGCTCCATCAGACCTTTGATGAGCGGCTCGGTGTGAGCATCATTGGTACAAAAATACGCGGTATTGACTCCGTATTTACTAACCCACTCGGGTACATGCTCCGTGATAAACGCCTGGGCTCCCGGAACACCCACGTCCGTAGTCGGATCGGGTGCCTCTTCCATCACAAACTTCATGCCGAACTCTTCGCAGGCCGCCTTCATGATGTTTACTCGTCTTGAATAGATTTCATATGAAAGATGACGGGGGAAGGAAATGTGAACAAACGTATCACAACCAAGTTCATGTGCTGTCCTTATCATCAGATATCCGCGGGCAACAAAATCGTTATTTACAACCAGATCCGCCACACCCTTGATATCATCAAATACATCAAATGTTTCACCTGCTATGCACAGAACATCGGGACGTTTTTCCTTGACCTTTTTAAAAGCTTCCAATGTTCCTTCGACCGCCTGGTTGACGATGATGGCTTTTATCTTCGGATCATCAGCCAGATTTGCTATAGTCTGAACGGTGGTGTCCATCTCCTCCGTGAAATTGTCGGGATAGATGGCAAGCGTTACCATATCGTTACCGTATTTCTTCTGAAATGCCTCGGCGCCACGCCTGTCATCTTCAGACTGCGCAAATGAACCCGTAACAATACCTATGCGAAAATCATCCGCCCCGGCTTCTTCCTCCGCCGAAGCCTCCGACTCTTTTGAGGTATCATCCGAAACTTCTTCTTTCGTTTCCGATGCCGTATCCTCTACCGCGGGCGTCTGAGCCGCATCCTGTGATTTTTCGCAGGCCGTAAGGCCAATGGCCATAACGGATGCGATCATAATGCTCACTAACTTCCTTTTCATGATGTTCCTCCTGTTGCTGTTTATGCTAAACGATCTGCATAATCCCTGCGGGATCATGCTTTTTCAGATATTTATCTTTCGCCTCTTCTCCGGTAACACATATGCATTTGTATATTCCGTCGAGTTTGACTTTTTCCTGTTTGATCTTCTCGGGATCGTCTCCCCAGATGAGCATGACCGGAAGCTCATCCGCCCCGCTCGGTGACAGCTGCTTATCTTTCGGTATGTATTCCTTGAGTACCGCCTCCAGCACCTCATATTTGACGGGCTTTGAGATGTAATCCGTAAAGCCTTTTGTGATATAGCTTTCCCTTGCTCCGATTATCGCATCTGCCGTAAGAGCAATTACCGGAGTATCTTTGAGAATATTAAGCTCTCTCATCTCGGCAAGCGTTTCCTCTCCGCTCTTCTTTGGCATCATCTGATCGAGAAGAATGCAGTCGTACTTTGTCTCTTTTACTTTCTCGATACATTCATCACCCGAAATGACGTAATCCGTCTGTATCTTCGTATCACGCAGAAGGCCTTCCATAACATCAAGGTTCATGTCATTGTCATCAACAACAAGCACTCTGGCACTCGGAGCATACAGGCCTACCTCGTCTATCTCCATGCTGCTTAAGTAATTCCTGACTGCGCTCGAGAAATTCCCTATCGGTGATGCTTTCACGACCTTTTGCTGAACCGTTACGGTAAAAGTGCTTCCTTTGCCGTACTCACTCTCAAAAGAGATACTGCCGTCCATCATCTGAAGTAGCCTGTTGGTGATGTGAAGTCCAAGGCCTGTTCCCTCAATGCTGTGATTTTTCCTCTCGTCAAGACGCTGGAAACTTTTGAACAGCTTATCCTTATCCTCATCTTTTATGCCCATTCCGGTATCGGCGACTTTAACGATAAGGTTGATGTAGTTCCCCATCATTACCTGTTCCGATGTCACATCAACCTCGACGCTGCCTTCACTCGTGTATTTGATGGCATTGTTGATGATATTCAGAAGTATCTGACGGATCCTTATCTCATCTCCGAACAGTACGGACGGGATATCCGAAGATACGTTAAAATCATATTTCAGCCCTTTCTTCTTCGCACGGATCCTTGTTATGTTCAAAACGTCGTTAAGAACGGACGCTATGTCATATTCGGCCGGGACTATCTCAAAATTCCCGGATTCGATCTTGCTAAGATCCAGAATGTCATTGATGATCGACAGAAGAGTGTTTCCGGCGCTTTTTATCTCAAGGGCATAATCTCTTACCCGGCTTTCCTTAGTATCCCTGATTATCATCTCATCCATACCGAGGATACCGTTAAGAGGTGTTCTGATCTCATGCGACATATTGGCAAGGAAATCATCTTTAGCCTTGTTGATTTGTACAAGTTCGTTAGCCTCAAGCCTTATTCCGATAAGCTGCTTGATCGTGTGAATGATCGAACATATCATGAATCCGAACAGTCCGAGTGCCATAAACAATCCCGAGAACACACCGTTATGCGCAAACTGATATGCCAGTATCTGTATGATCGCGGCGACGGCCAACACCGCGAAGCCAACCGCAACGAATATATATGACCTGATCAGATGTCTTTTTATATCAAGAACGATCGATACAATCATCGCAACAATCGATATAAGGACGCATCCGGCAGAAAAGATGAAGCTTTGTGTGAGCGGTACTTTTCCTGTCACAAACAACACGGAGCAGACAACGAAATTGATCGCCGTGATTATCAGCGCCACTCCTTCAATCTTTCGGTATCGTCCGTTCTGAAGCGAATCGATAAACACCAGAAACGGAAGCGGCATCACCATCACCATGAGAAACGGTGTATCCGACATCACGGAAATATTACCCGCATACAGTTGCCTGAAGATGGAATTGGACAGCACCCAGCATGCGCCGATGATAACACCGATCGACAGATGCTCCATCTCCAGATATTTGTTGTGGATATACTTATACACGACTGCGGCGATCAGGCATATCAGACCGAGCATCAGAAGAGCCAGTCCCACAAACAGCTCCAGTCCGTAGTGTTTGAACAGATACTCGAGTATACCGATCCGGGTTCCGATATACACCTCATATACCATTCCGAAATTATATTCATATGAGACCCTGAGAACCTTACCGGCATCTTCGGGATAAAGTGATGCCATGACATAGCACTCGGCGGATCTGTCTCCGAGAAGCCTGTAGTCTTCTATACGATAACTCTCCCGAAGTTCATTATCGATATAGATATCCATATCCATGCCGCGAAAGCACAGCACAGCATAATCCTTGCTAAAACTTTGCGGAAGGGTTGTTTCCAGAACAATATCAGAATCGGTCCTGCCCGGTACGATAAACGGAACCCTGGTTCCGTCGGGTTTGATCTGAACCCAATTGTCACCCGGAAGGACATCACAGACGTTTCCGTTTTTCGGAACATTTTGAGGAAATGCTATTCCGCCGATGAAAATGTAACCGAATACTATGATAAGAATGATCGTAAGACACAGTCTGATCTTTTTTGTCATATTTCCTTACTCGATCGTAGGTATTATATCTTTGATGATCTGCGCGGATTCATCATACACAAAGTCTTCTATATATCCGATCGCTTCTTTGAGTCTGTTTGCCTGACTTGTTCGAAACGGATATCCGGTTAGTTTCTTTGCAAGCCTTTTGGCTTTGTCATCATCGAAATCATCAAGCGCATCAAGAAGCTTTTGAGCTGTATCTTTTGCCTCGTCAGCCGATATCTCGTCAGCCGCACGAACGTCTCCCATTTCTCCCACGGGGGCAAGTTTTTCAATTAGCGCCGCATAATCGGACATTATCGGTCCGTTCAGTTCTTCTATCAGAGCGGTATCCTTGCTTCTTGCGGCGGCTTCAAGCGTCTCAAAGCTTCCGGAAAGAGTCGTTGCGCCGATCATCTTTGCATTGCTCTTTAACGCATGGACCGTGATCATGTAATTCTCATAATCCTTAACCGCATAATACTCATCAACGAGAATCTTATTCTTCTCGTAGTTTTTGAAAAAGCGGCAAACCGCAGAAATATATTTGTCCGCTCCGCCCGTATATGATAAGCCTGCCTTTGTATCCAGACCCATTTCCGCCAGACTGTTAATGTCAATTCCCATATTCTTTCTCCTCCAGTGCATCAATGATCTTTGCGACGATCTCGGATTTCTTTGAGGGTTTTACGAGATATCCCTGGGGACGCAGTTCCGCAAGAGTCTGTATGACCTTCTTCTTCTCAGTAACACCCGTAAGAAAGATCACCGGGATATCTTCCCAATCTTTTGTGTCATGAATATTTCGAAGAACTTTCGGTCCGTCCATAACCGGCATAAGATAGTCAAGAAGGATGAGGTCACAACTCTTCTTTGCAAGAAACTTAAATGCCGCTTCTCCCGATTTGACACACGTCACATCATAGAACTCCTCAAGCTGTTCCTTGATATGCATGAGCTGTTCGCTGTCATCGTCAACAACGAGAATGTGTTTTCTGCTTGAAGTTTTTTCATTTACGAATTCCCTGAAAGTCGAAAGATTCTGTTCCTTCTCTTCCTCAAGCTTCTTTTCGATCTCCGTCAGTTTCTCGTAAAGCGCAAACAACGAAACAGGTCTCGAAAGGAACAACACCCGTTCAAGCTCGGTATATTTCATAAACAGTTTCTCATCATTTTCATCCGTAACGACTATTGTTGTGATATTACCTTGCATAAGCGCTTTTTTCATGACGTTATATGCTTCTATCGTGACCGATGATTCATCACCCAGACAAATGATCACCACTTTAGGAAGTTCGGTCAGCATCAGATCAAAGAGCTTCGTTTTGTTCGGATCGCATTTGATCGTGACATACCCCCTGTCAGCCTGAAGATGCTCACATATGTCAGAAGCGACTTTTCGGTTTTTGCCTGTAACCAGTACTTTTAATTTCATAGTATCTCCCGTTATAATTGTTCTCAGTTAATTCTTTTGGTATGAAGTATCGTCAGCTGTTCGTTCATTTCAGCAACCTTGTGTTTCCAATACAGATAGTTGACCAGCCATATGATCACATATACTGCGACATAACCTGCAAGCGCTATCGCAAATTCCGGGCCGGGCTTCCACCATTTCATGGGGATCTCTATGCACAGAATAGTTGCAAGAGTCAGAGATGCATGTACGACCGTCTGCTTTGTCAGTCCCCAGCTTTCTATCTCAAATACCGCTGTTGCTCCGACCGGGATCATTCCGTGTATTCCCGATACTATGACATGAAGCAGAAGACTTCTTCCTTCCATATTAACCGGCGGGATCATCCAGATGGCAATTCCCACGAACATTCCCGCAATAAACCCGATAAGTGAATTGATGATGAATTTATTCCGAAGTTCCATTACCTCACCTCCGAAACACTGCCCTGCGAAAGCAGTGATTTTATCTGCTTAACTCGGCTTCTTGAAACCCACGATTTGATCCCGCAGTCAAACTCCACTCCGATAGTCCCGGACATGTTAAAGTCAAAACACTTGACCTTGTAAAGATTGATTATCTCCGACTGTGAGATTCGAAGAAATCTTGCTTTATCAAGAACATCCTCAAGACCGGCCAGCGTCCTTCTGACCGAATACGTCGCATCCTTCGTCTGAAGTATCACCTTGCGACCTTCCGTATGAACCCTAACGATATCGCGCTGGGATACAAACACCAGCTTCTCATCCTTATTCGCCGCTATCTGCGGGTAATCGGAATTGGATACATTCTCAATGGCACAGATTATGTTCTCAACCTGCTGAGTATTTGTTTTTGTTCTGATCGTTACGTGGGGATCAACATATTGTTCGTCAAGAACAACCTCGATATCGACCATGTTTTTCATTCGTTCACCATCCGTTTTTCTGCATAAAATAACAACTTATTATAATATATAGCCTGAACCCGAATGTCCCGGCGTGTATATTCGGTCGATTTCTGTGTCTGATCGGTAAATGCTTTCTCTGAAAATCGACATCTTCGAAGTACTTTTACGGTTTGATAAGGGCACAAAACTATGATAGATTATACAAAAAGGAGCAAAACAATGCATTTAAGCGAACTTGATCATTTTGAAAACATCACTATACAATGCCATGACAATCCCGATCCCGATGCCCTGGCATCCGCATACGGACTGTTCAAATTCTATTCCCGAAAAGGGTGCGAGGTAAGGATTATTTACAGCGGATCAAAGAAGATCACTAAATCGAACCTGTTGCTGATGATAAAAGAGATCGGTATTCCCGTTTCATATCATCCCGCCGGATCGGAAAAGATAAAAGGTCTGCTGATCACCGTTGACTGCCAATACGGACAGGGAAACGTTACAAAGCTTGAAGCCGATGAATATGCGGTTATAGATCATCACAACGGAACGAGCAACATACCCCGGAGTATAATACGTCCGGAATTGGGAAGCTGTTCCACTCTTGTCTGGAGTCTTATGACGGATGAGGGCTATGATGTCATTTCCGACAGAGCTCTTTGCACTTCCTTCTATTACGGACTTATGACGGACACCGGGAATTTCTCGGAAATATCGCATCCTCTTGACAAAGACATGCGTGATAATCTGATATTCGATGAGTCATTGATCCGACTGTTTACAAACAGCAATCTGTCGCTTGATGAAATGCGTATCACCGGCGAAGCGCTTGCCGGATATGCATGCATCAGCAGCTACAGTTGCGGTATCCTCGAGGCCGATGACTGTGATCCGAATATCCTCGGTATCATAAGCGACATGGCTCTTCAGGTTGACGGGTTCAATGTCGTGATTGCTTTCGGTCACGTTTCCGGTGGATTTAAACTGTCGGTCAGAAGTTGTATCAAAGAAGTCATGGCTGATGAGTTCACGCGTTTTATCACTTCAGGAATCGGTTCCGGCGGTGGACATGATTACAAAGCCGGAGGTTTCATCAGTGAAGACCGCTTAAGCGAAAATCACCCCGGCCTCTCTATCAGGGATTATCTCGACAGATCCATCCGGTCATATTTCGAATCATTCAGCATAATCAGATCGTCCGAATATAAACCGGACAGAGAACGCTTCGATAAGTACACCAAAAACCGGATCGTTCTCGGGTATATCGATCCGACGTCATTTCTTGATAAAAACACACGAATCAAGATTCGGACTCTTGAAGGCGATACCGAATTGATGGTAAATGAAGATTTCTTTATTATGGTCGGAATTCTGGGAGAGGTCTACCCGATATCCAGAGACAAATTCAAAGCAGGTTACGACAGCACCGATCTGCCCTTTTCGCGACAGCTTGAATACGTTCCCAAGATCTATACCGAACCCGACGGTAAAATGTATGATCTGACGGATCGAATAATACCGTGCATTTCCACCGGGAACAGCTGCATCTATGCCGCAAAGCTTGATAAGAACGTCAAATTGTTTTCGGAATGGTACAAGGAACGATATATGGCCGGAAAAGCCGGTGATTACATCGCATTCCGCGAAGACGACCCGAATGATTTTTACATAATACGTGAGGACATTTTTTCCATAACCTATTCGGCTGTAAACGATTAGAATAATACACCTAAAAAGCCCCGCAAAACGTTATGTTTGCGGGGCTTTTTATGAAGCAGGCGATGGGAATCGAACCCACGTTACCAGCTTGGAAGGCTGGTGTTCTACCATTGAACCACGCCTGCATACGCATTATTTTGTCGCCGTATGAAATACTACCAATAATAAACGTACTTGTCAAGAAGTTATCAAAAAGGGTATTATGAAAAAAGCTGGATTTTCGTAAAGGAACTGACCTTATGATAAAAAAAAGAGTCGGACAGATTGTTGACATACTGATGTATTCGCTTCTGCTTATACAGATGTTGTATGTTTTTACGGGAAATAATGTTCATGAAGTGCTCGGTGTATGCTTCTTCATATGTCTGATCGCTCATATCATTATCAAAAAATGGTGGTTTTCGGCCCTTTTTAAGAAAAAACCGGGATCTTTCAGGCTCTTTGATGCAGTCACCTGTCTGCTGATGCTTTCCATCATCATACTCATGCTCAGCAGCATGGGAGTATCAAGATTCCTCTTTCCACAGTTTGTCTTCCTCGGAAGCAGTGATCTTCACCGCTACATGGCAACAGCTGTTCTTACACTCGGTGTGCTGCACGGCTGTCTTATCGGTATCAGACGATCCAAGCGCAAAAAGCTCGCAGTTACTCTTACCGTGCTTGCATGCATTGCTTCTCTTTCGATCGGACTCTTTGCAGTTTCGTATCTGAACCGTCACCTCAGGGCAGTTGATATCTCTTCTGCCGAGAAGTTTGCAGGTGAGATGATCGACTGGAACGGAAAGAAACCTCTTGTCGTTTACTTTACGCGTATCGGAAATACCGATTTTGATCCGGATGTGGATGCTGTATCCGGTGCATCGCTTATGATAGTCGACGGAGAATTGACCGGAAGCGATCAGTTCCTCGCGGAAATGATCGCGGATATCATAGACTGTGAAACGGTCCCGATAACTCTTACCGAATACAGATATCCGTCATCATACAACGACACGATAGGAGTTGCGGGAGATGAGCTGCGTGCACAGGCAAGGCCTGCCATACAGCCGATAGATATATCCGACTACGATTCGATCATACTGATCTATCCGCTCTGGTGGAACTCCATACCGATGCCTGTCGCTTCATTCCTCGAGCAGAATGACTTTAACGGCAAAACGATCTATCTGATCGCCACACAGGGAAGCAGCGGATACGGCAATACCGTATCCGAAATAGAAGCTCTCGCAAAGGGTGCAACGGTCATACCCGAAACAAGCATCTACTGCGAAGACATCCCGGATTCTGAAGAGGAGATACTGCAGATCCTTAAGCGCATTCAGTAACTGTTGTTTACGCCTGTCCGTTCTCAGGAGATCTTACGGCTGGTATCCTCTGCTTCTGACCTCCCGATACCGATCCGTCACCCTCCGACAGAATCATTACAGTTTAACCTCTGTCAGCTCTTTTATCTCAGTTTTTTTGCGATTTTTTCTTTCTTTTCTGCTTCTTCTCTGCTTATTATGCTTATGAATGATCATATAGAAGGTAGGAAGGAGCAGGAGAGTAAGCACTGTAGATGCAAGGAGGCCTCCGCATATAACGAGCGCCATTCCCTGCATAAGCTCACCGTTTCTTCCGAGACCGAGGGCCATCGGTATCATCGACAGGATCGTTGTAAGCGTCGTCATGAGTATGGGACGCAGTCTTGATTTTCCTGTCTCAATGAGCGCATCTGCTGTTGACATCCCTCCGTCACGCAGCTGGTTTGTATAGTCCACAAATATTATACCGTTATTTACAACGATACCTATCAGCATCAGGAATCCCATCAGAGATACCATTGACAGCTGTCCCCTTGTTACAAGGAGCAGGAAGATCGATCCGATAAGCGAGAACGGGATACAGAACATGACCATTCCGGAATACCTGAGATTCTCAAACTCTATCGCCATGACCATATATACAAGTATTATGGCTGTGGCAATGGCTTTGAGGATAGATGCGAATTCATCGTTCATCATCTCCGTCGTCTGGTTCTCGGTCTTCTCAACCGTCCTTGGCGGAACATAATCGGCGAGTGCCTCCTCTATCGCTTCCGTTACTTCGGCTTTCTCATCCGATCTTACTGTTGCGATAACCGACGCATAATATCTGCCGTTCTGTCTTGTTATCTGTTGAGGCGAGTCCGTGTAAACAAGCTCTGCTACATCCCGGAGCGGAACATCGTTTCCCATCGCATTGGTAACGAACATGTTTTCCACGTCATTGACCGTCTCATATTCGTCTCTCGGGTATTCGACCGTAATCTGATATGTCTTGTCATCTATCGTGACCTTCATCGCGTCAGACCCGTTGATCGCGGTATTGAGGGCTCCGCCGATCATAGCCGGGTTCAGCCCGTTTGCTGCCGCATTGATGGGATCGATATCTATCTTTACACGGGAAGCCGTATTTCCCATAGACGATGAAGAGCTGATCACACCGTCTACATTCATGACTATAGAATCAACTTCAAGGAGAGTACTTCTCAGATCATCCAGATCCGTTCCCTCAAAAGCGACTTCGTATGTATTACCGCCACCGAGGGACGTGATCCCAAGAGATGAAGTGGCTTCAACGGATATCTCGCAGTTGTCGGCGGAGCCGGCAAGTTCCTGTGTGAACTCGTCTACTATCTGTGCAGTGGTCTTCTTCGCCCCGTCGGCAACGTAAGCATTTACGGTACCGGTTGTGATACGTGAGCTTCCGGAATAATCGTCTATATACTCGCTGTTTCTGACAAACTCCTCAATCTCCCTGACTTTCTTGTCTACGGTTTCAATGTTCGTCCCGGGTCTGTACGTTATTGTGATACCTATCTGTCCTTCATCAGTATTAGGGAACAGCTGAGTATTGACGAACTTTATCAGTACGATCGAAACAGCAAAGATCACAAGTGCCAGTATCGCAGTCAATGCTTTATGGTTCAGGAATTTCCCGAGAACCTTTGAATACCCTTCAGAGAACTTATCAAGGAAGCGGTTGACCGCGGATTCTTTCTTCTCAACCGGTTTGTAGAACGAAAAGCACAGAGGAACAAGGGTTATTGCCGATATCAGGGACGCTGCAAGAGCAAATACTATCGTATAGCCGAGCTGTCCGAACAGCTGTCCCGACAGATCCTTCATCATCGCAAGAGGCAGATATACGACTATTGTGGTGATCGTTGATGCGATGATCGAGTTGAGGACTATTTTTGTTCCTTCAAATGCCGCCTCCTTGAAGTCAAGCCCGTCATCCTTCTTTCTGAAGCACATTTCCAGAACGACTATCGAGTTATCGACCATCATACCTATAGCTATGACAAGGGCGCCCATCGTTATCATGTTGAGCGAAAATCCCATAAAGCTCATGAGAAGGAATGTGATAAGGAGCGATACCGGCATGGAAGATCCGACGATAAGGCTTCCTTTTATATCCCTGAAGAAAACGAACAGGACCGCCATCGTGATCACAATGCCCAGAAGAAGTGTTTCCGCGATAGTCTTAAGTGATGATTTTATGATATCCGCACTGTCGTATACCACAAATATATCTATATCGGGGTATCTCTCTTTCAGCTTGTTTATTAGTTTGGTAACCTGAGATGAGACTGTTACGGCTGAAGCTGACTGTTGTTTGGATATTGAAACGCTGAGAGTATCCGCACCTTTAAAACGGCTGTAAGAGCTCGCCTTCTTGGATGCATACCGTACATTTGCAATATCCGACAGGTGGATCGTCTGTCCGGTAGATGTGCTTATAGGTATCTGACGCAGTTCTTCGGGAGTCTTGTACTCCACCTGTGAACTTAAGTCCAACTCCTGCCCGCCGTGCTTTGCCGATCCTGCAGGATATGTGAAATTAGCGCTTCCTACCGTCTGGGTAACGGTACTGACGCTGACATTATATTGTTTCAGATTCTCGGGAATAAGCTCTATGGATATGTAATCTTCCTGACCACCGCTTACTTCCACCTGGGTTACGGTGCTGATCTTATCAAGCTCGGGAGTAAGCGTCTTTTCCACAAATTCACTGACATCTTCCGATGAGGAGTTGACCGACAGCTGCATTACTGCCGCGGCATTGAAGTCCATCGTGGCAACAACGGGATCCCTTGTATCGTCGGGAAGGTTCGGTTTAACGATATCAAGCGCCTCCCTGACATCCATATATGCATCGTCTATGTTCGTGCCATACTCAAACTGCAGGAGTACTATGGATATGTTTTCCCTTGAATATGAATATGTTGTATCAAGTCCTGAAAGAGACCCGCATCCGTCCTCTATCTTTTTGGAAACAAGTCTCTCAACATCCTCGGGTCCTGCCATGGGATATACTGTCTGTATCATTACCATGGGCATTTCCATATCGGGGATAAGCTGCAGAGACATTCCTGTAACCGAACCTATCCCGAATATGATAAGTCCCGCTATCAGGATTATCACTGCAACGGGACGATTCAGACTGGCCTTAATCAGAGACTTCATTTACTACCTCGATCTCACCTTCGGAAGGAGTATTATCTCCTTCAACCGTAACATCCATACCGTCCCTGAGCTGACTTGCCCAGGTGGTTATGACTGTATCCTGCTCATTAAGACCATCTGTTATCTCTATCCTGTCGTTGTCGGATATCCCCGTCGTAACATCGGTTTTTACGGCCTTCCCGTTTTGATACCGATATACATATGCCTGCTCGTTAAGATAATATACCGAATCGACCGGAACCGTGAGCACCGAACTTCTGCTGTCGGTTGCAAGCGTAAGCTTTACCTTGGTCCCGTTAATGAGCTTTTCTCCTCCCGGCAGTACCTGTGCCTTTATGAAGAACAGTCCGTTTGTTGCATCGGCAACACCCGCATTTTCCATGATTTTGGCCGTATACGAGCTTCCGTTCCTTGTGACCGTGATCTCCTGACCGATCATGAGCCTGTCCATGACTGCCTCGGAAACATAGAATTCCACATACTGTGTGTCATCGGCAGTGATGACATAAGCCGGAGAGCCCGCTGCTGCCATATTATTGACCGTGATACGCTTTGCGGTAACTATTCCCGATACAGGCGCTTTGACATTTGCATAATCAAGCTGTAACTGGGCCGCTTCGACCCCCGTCTCGGCCTGGATCACTCCGGCCTGAACCTGCTTTACTCCCGCCTCTGCGGAAGCTACCTGAGAATTGGCTCCGGCAAGCTGTGCTTTTCCGCCTGTTATTATAGTGGCAAGCGTATAGTTTCTGTAGTCATCAAGCATTCTCCGGGCAAGCGCTTCCGCCTCCTGAGCCTGACATACACCGGTAGAAGCCGCTGTCTTGGCAACCTCGGCCTGGGCTTTACTGACGAGAAGCTGGTCTTTGGCATCCTCAAGATTGTCTGTTGCGGAAGCTGCGGAACTTGCACCTGATATCATGGTGTCAAGTTCTTCAACTGATGATGCGCCCGAATTCATCTGAAGATATGTTTTGGATGCGGCATCAGCATCGGTTGTGCTCAAACCGGTTATGCCACGTGCTGCATATAAAGCTGTTAATGCACCATGTTCTCCCGGTCCGTCCGGCGGATCTGCCACACCGGCACATGCGGATATAGCCAGGTAGGTATTTTTTATCTCTGTCAGATAACTGACATAATTCTCCATGTTCTTTTTGTTATCTTCAAGCTTTCCTATCTGGTCATCGATATCGGAGATCTGGCTGCGGATATAATCAAGCTGCGTTGCAGCCGCATCATTATTTGCGGATGCGTTCGTCACTCCGTAGTTAGCCGAATTAACGGCATTGGAAAGTTGCATCTCATTGGTCGCTGCGGTTCCCCACTGCTGGGTAACCTGGGCAGTCGTATAGGTACTTGATTCTCTTGCCGCATTAAGGCCGGCCTGAGCCGAACCAAGACTTGCCCTGCTTGAATCAAGCGCAGCCTTTGCCTGCTTCAGGGTGATCTTTGCCGAAGTATCATCTATCGTAAACATCAGATCGCCTGCGTTTACGTGATCTCCCACTTCGAAAAATGTATTGGTAACATCACCTGAAAGCTTGGAAACAACACTGACTGTAGAATTTGCAGACACGGTCCCGATAAAATCACCCGTGATCTCGATATCCGCCCTGGAAGGATTCTCAACAGATACGTTTATCTTTTTTGTCTCCTGTTCGTCCTCTGATTTCTTGAGGTCTGATATCTGACAGCCCTCCAGGATCATCGCGGTAAGCGACAGGATAAGCAGACATTTTATGCCCAAGGATCTTCTCATAATATCTCCCGTTTCATATACAAAAGTGGAACAAATATAGCATGCCTCCGACAGGTTGTAAATTCATTTCACAGAAAAAACATATTATTTTATATAAAAAAACCCCAAGCACCGAATTATCAATGCCTGAGGCCTTCCAGTGCCCAGAACCGGAATCGAACCAGTGACACGAGGATTTTCAGTCCTCTGCTCTACCAACTGAGCTATCTGGGCGTCAGCAAAAGCCATTATACACATAAATCAAATGTTTTGCAATACTTTTCTGTTTTAAAGCACCCTTTTGATCGCAGATACTATCTTTTCAACATTGATAGGCTTACTGATATGTGCGTTCATGCCCACTTTCAGGGCCATCTGGATGTCATCGGGAAGTGCCTCGGCGGTCATCGCGATTATCGGCACCTTCTTAGCCTGAGGATGTTCGCCCGACCTTATGGCATCGGTCGCCTCGTAGCCGTCCATTCCGGGCATGTTTATATCCATAAGGATCACATCATATGTTCCGGTTATGGACTTTTCGAACAGCTCGACCGCTTCTTTGCCGTCATCACACATGGTAACGATGGCGCCTTTTGATTCAAGCATCTCTTTGGCGATCAGCTGGCTGACACTGCTGTCCTCAACGAGCATTATCCGAAGATTGTTCAGTATCGAACTGTCCAGGTTTTCTTCGGGGTCTTTTTGTATCATCGAATAATTACCGGATTCAAAACACTCGAAAAAGTGATCGATCGTCTGCTGCAGTTCGGTAGCGGCATCACCGAGTATATCAACATATGACAGGAGCGTTTCCTTGTCGCATCCGTTGATGATGTTTTTTCTTGTGATCTCCGTCAGACCGCAGATCGTATTAAGAGGATTGCGGACATTATATGACAGCTCGGATACAAACTTCTTCTCTTTATCCGCCTTATATTCTCTGTTTGCTGTTTTTTTGCTGTTACCGAATCCGAACATGTATCTTTACCGGGGTCTTACTCGTCAAATTCCGCGATAACGTAAAACCCCCCGGGCCTCTCTTCTATGCTTTTTACAGTTCCTTCCCTGCTCTTAAGGCGTTCACGGAATCCGAAATTGGCGCTCATCGCAAGCGACGGATCTATCGTATAGTAATAACTTGTCGGAAGAACACCCTCTGTGACAGTAACCTGCTGTCCGGCCTCCAAAAGACCCGGGCGTTCCATTTTGAATTCCATACTACGCATAACTCACCTCAAAGCATTACTTAATGTAACAGATATTCCAGCCTCTGTAAAGGACTTACATGCTTGGCTTCTTCTTTTTCCTTCGGCTTGTCATCGCCCTGTTTTCCCTTAAGGACAACCGCCGATTTGGGAGGAAGCATGATCTTTAATCTTCCGTTTACAACGTCGTATTCTTCCGGATCGGTCGAAAATCCTTCCGCATCAGTCAGCATCAGCCGCGTAACCTTGGATTCCCTCGGAATACCCGTCTGCCACACCCTCATATCGACTTCTTTCTCATGATCGTTATTGTTTACGATAACGATGGTCTCGTTATTTCTAATGAATCTTCCGTAAGAGATAACGTTATAATCCTTATGAAGTATTATACCGGCGCCCGTGATAAGTTCGCGGTTTTCCTTGTGGATACGTATCATCTCTTTGTGGAATCTGATAAGTTCCTTATCCTCTTTGCCCCACGGATATGTCCTTCTGTTGTCCGGGTCCGTAAACCCGCATACGCCTGCTTCATCGCCGTAATATATAGTCGGCGCTCCGGCCCATGTCATCTGCATGACAACGGCTTCTCTCATGACAGCTTTGTCAACACCGTTGTTGGCTGCTTCATAGCCTTTGTCCGCCACACGCCCGACAACATGATTGGTCCTTGTCAGGAATCTTGAATGGTCGTGGTTCGACAGCTCATTCATTGTCGTAAACAATGTCGGTGCCATGAACTTCGTTACCCCGTCAAACATCATCCCTTCAAACGCATCCGCATTTCCGAGCATATCTTGACGGAAGTCATCACTGTGCTTCTGCATTCCGGTAAGAAACCATGTGACTGGCTCCATGAATGCATCATAGTTCATGATCGTATCCCACTCGTCGCCCATAAGCCATCCCGAAGGATCACCGTAGTGCTCGGCGATTATTATCGCATTCGGATTGGCTTCCTTTACGGCTCTTCTGAAATCTTTCCAGAACTGGTGGTTGTATTCGGGGCTGTGTCCGAGATCTGCTGCTACGTCAAGTCTCCATCCGTCGACGTTATACGGCGGTGATACCCATTTCTTCGCGATCCTAAGCACATAGTCCCTAAGCTCTCTCGAACCCTCGTAATTGAGCTTGGGAAGCGTATCATGTCCCCACCAGCCGTCATATGTCCCGTTATATGGCCATTTATCTTCGAAGAATCTGAAGAAGTCATGATACGGGCTAGTCCTGTCTACATAGGCGCCTTTATCGTAGCCGTCCTGATTTTCATATATGCGTTCCCTGTCCATCCACTTGTTAAATGACCCGCAGTGGTTGAATACGCCGTCTATGATCACCTTTATGCCTCTTTTGTGTGCTTCCTGCACAAACGAGGCGAAGAACTTGTTTGAAGCCTCAAGGTTTGCTTTGTTCGTAACCCTGTTTATGTACTTTGTCGCATCCTTGTTTTCTTTCCTGTCACCTTCAAGAAGCTCTCCTTTGTCATCAACGATCTTCCCGAAGTGCGGATCAATGTAATCGTAGTCCTGGATATCATACTTGTGATTTGACGGAGACACGAAAAGCGGATTGAAGTATATCGCATCTATCCCGAGATCCTGCAGATAATCGAGCTTTGCCATTACTCCGGCAAGGTCGCCGCCGTAGAATTCACGAACACCCATATAAGCCGGGTATTTACTCCAGTCATCGACCTTCGTTACGTTTTCGCCTATATATTTGTATTCGTTCGTTTCAACATCATTAGTCGGATCTCCGTTATAGAACCTGTCCGTATAGATCTGGTACATCACGGCACCCTTTGCCCAGTCCGGCGTCTTGAAACCTGGACGTATGCGGAAATCATAATAATCATTAGTATTCTTCACAACGCCTCTTGTATCATAAAAGCACCTTGTTCCGGCAGAGCCGACCTCAAAGTGATACCTGATCATCTCGTTACTTAAGCGGTAACTTGCGGAGTAAAAATCAAACTCATCCGTCGTCTCCGTTATCTCCATGAGCAGAGCCTCTCCGTTACAGACAAGCTTTGCGTAGTCAATGTTATTACGGATACTCCGAAGCTTGATCGTTACAACACCGTATGCATTTGGTTCAAGTGGAATGATGTAGTCTTCCGAGTAATCGGAAAAGATAGCCCTTCTGTTAAGGACCGGTTTATAGTTGGTTATAAACCTGCCCTTTTGAAGAATCTCATTATAGTTGCCGGAATCCATTTGTCCCCTCGTTTTCCCCTATAATTTGTCAGGATTGCGTTGCAATCCTGACAAATTATACCACATATAGTATTAAGGATAAAGGGGAAAGAAAAACAGCCCCTATAAATAGGAGCCGTTTTTGGAGAAGGTATTTCTTTCTTATGGGGGATAGCTCCTAAGAACTATCCTCATATTGGGGGGTTACAAGTGCATTATAATCCCGGGTAATTTCAAAATCTATCCATTAAATTCACAAATATTACAAATATGATTTTCTCTGTTTGTGCATATTAACGGACGATTATTATCATTTTGGTCATTTTGCACTATATCTTGGGGGATTTGTTCATCAATCGGCTATATCAACACCGTCCATCGCCTCCGAATCAGGATCGGCTCCTCCGAAGAGGGCCTCGAATTCGGCGCGGTTGATCTTCTCCTTCTCAAGAAGGAGGGCCGCGCAGGCATCGAGCTTGTCACGGTTCTCGTTAATGAGGTTTACGGCCTTTTCATAGCACGTATCAATGATATACTTGACTTCCTCGTCGATCTTGGCTGCCACCGACTCGCTGTGGGCTCTTGCATGCGCGAGGTCACGTCCGATAAACACCTCATCGCCCTCATCGTCGTAGCATACAGCACCGATGTTCTCGCTCATTCCGTAGCGTGTGACCATGTTCTTGGCGATATGCGTGGCTGTCTTGATATCGGACGACGCTCCGGTCGTGATATCGTCAAGCACTATCGATTCGGCCGCACGTCCGCCGAGTATCGCGATGATCTGGTTGAGCATCCTTCCGCGTGTCTCGAACATAACGTCTTCCTCGGGCATCGACATCGTGTATCCGCCTGCTCCGAGTCCGGTCGGGATGATCGAAACCGTATTGACCGGGTCTATATCAGGCAGTATATAGTGAAGTATCGCGTGTCCGCTCTCGTGAAAAGCCGTGATCCTCTTTTCCTTGTCCGATACTACCTTGCTCTTCTTTTCCGCACCGACTCCAACCTTTAAGAACGATTCCCTTATATCGATCATCTTGATGAACTTGCGTCCCGTCTTGGCCGCTTTTATAGCCGCCTCGTTCATAAGGTTCTCAAGATCCGCACCCGTAAAGCCCGCGGTCGATCTTGATATCTCGTCAAGATCCACATCATCAGCAAGAGGCTTGTTCTTGCTGTGCACGCCGAGTATCTCGCGACGTCCTTTGATATCAGGTGTTCCTACGGCAACTTTTCTGTCAAAACGTCCCGGCCTCATTATGGCGGGATCGAGAATGTCCACACGGTTTGTTGCGGCGAGTACTATAATGCCTTCGTTAACACCGAAACCGTCCATCTCAACAAGCAGCTGGTTGAGCGTCTGCTCCCTCTCGTCGTGTCCGCCGCCCATTCCGGTACCTCTGCGTCTTGCCACGGCATCTATCTCGTCGATGAACACGATACAGGGTGCGTTCTTTTTTGCTTCCTCAAAAAGGTCTCTCACACGGCTTGCGCCGACACCGACAAACATCTCCACGAAATCGGATCCCGATATCGAGAAGAAAGGAACGCCCGCTTCCCCGGCGATAGCCTTTGCAAGAAGCGTCTTACCTGTTCCGGGAGGTCCGACGAGTATGACACCCTTCGGGATCCTTGCGCCCACATCGACATATTTCTTGGCGTTCTTAAGGAAATCCACTATCTCCTCAAGATCCTCTTTTTCCTCATCAAGTCCCGCAACATCGGAAAATGTCATCTTATTGTCGCCGCTCGACAGCTTCGCATGACTCTTTCCGAAGTTCATCATCTTGTTTCCGCCGCCTGCCGATCCGTTCATATACGTAAAGAACACGATCATGAGCACGACGATTATAAGCGACGGCAGTACATATGCCGTAAACCATCCTTCTCTTTTTACATCATCAACAGTGTATGATGGGAATTTCTCATCAAGCTCTTCTGCTGTTTTATTGATGTCGGGAGTATACATGAACATCGTGAGTCCCGACTTGAGGACAAGCCTTACCTCACCTGTCGGAACTTCCGAATTCTGAATGAGCTGAACTGATACAACATCGCCCGAATCAAGATATGCTTCATATGTTTCATGGTTTATCGGCTGTCTGATCCCGTTCTGCATCCTTGACCATATTATCGCCAGGCCGATAAAGACGAGCAAAACAACTATATAAAACCCTAAACCTCTTCCTTTTCTGCTATTCAACTGTGCTAACCGTTTCCTCTCTAAATATTGTTCTATTCGGTCTCAACTATTCCGATATAGGGCAGGTTCCTGTACTTCTGCGCATAATCAAGCCCGAATCCGACGACAAATGCATCGGGTATTATAAATCCTGTATAATCAACGTTAACGTCTTTGATTCGTCTGTCCGGTTTATTTAACAGGGTGCAAAGCTTTACAGAAGCCGAGCCCCTCTTCTGAAGATTGTCGAGAAGATAGCTGAGTGTATTTCCCGTGTCGACGATATCCTCAACAACAAGAACGTTCTCTCCATCTATCGGCTCATCAAGGTCCTTGTTGATCTTAACTACTCCCGATGACTCAGTGGAATTACCGTAGCTTGAAACGCTCATAAAATCAAGCGTCACAGGGATCGTTATCCTTTTTGCAAGTTCGCATGCAAAGAAAGTCGCGCCCTTAAGAATACAAACAAGATGTACTGATTTTCCGGCATAATCCTTACTTATCTGTTCGCCCATCTCTTTTATGCGGGCATTAACTTCTTCCTCACTGAAGAGTACCGATATCTTATCAGCCATTTCTCATCCCTCCGGTTCTGTCTCATCTTTCTCAGCTTCGTCATCGGCATTTGCTCTTCTGTAAACAAATTCGACCACGCGGCTTGTTTCTTCCGTAACCTTTACATCCTCTGATATCCTGTGCCCGAGTACCCAGTATATCTTTGAGCCTCCGGCAAGCAGCGGGATATGGTCCCTCTCGCTCTTAGGTATCTTCTCGTTTATCATGTAGTTTTTAAGATTGCCTTCGTTGCCTCTCTTGTTGATAACAAGATAGTCTCCGCTCTTTCTTGTTCTCAAACACAGATCATCCGACATTTTAGCATAATCCAGCCACTTCGTATAGGTATCTTCCGGAACCGAAGCCATGTCAAACTCGCTTAGCATCCTGCACGTCACCGTACTTCCGTCCGGAAGCATATATGTTCCTTCACCCGTGATCGGGTAGTAGAAATTAAACTGATGCGTTATCGGAGCAGCTTTCGAAGTTGCATTACCGCCTGTGTTCTCGGGATTGATCGCCGATACCGGCATTACCAGCTCTTGCGGCCCGGCATTTACGATCTCCCTGATCTCGCCGTTATAGCCTTCCTTCGGTTTGATATATACGATACCCGATTCCTTAACGACCGTAGTTCCCTTCGGCAGATGGATCTCACCGCTCTTGGGCTTTGCTATCATCTCGCAAAGAGAGTCCACATGGTTTCTCGTAACGTCCTTGATCGATACGCCCGCTTCCGTAATGAGTGCACGTACTGCGAACTTTAATAGTATCGGCTCGGCCTGCGACAGCACATCTGCCTTATACTTTTGTGTAAGACCCTTTGTAGTGTATTTACTGTCCGCTTCTTTTGATGCCTCGTCAAGAAGTTCCCTTGCCTTCTTTTCCATGTAATCATTAATATCAGCCGCCTCGCCGGAAAGTGCATTTATGTGTTCAACCGCATTCTGGCGCATGCTCTCGAATTTAGGCATTATCTTTTTGCGTATATAATTCCTGCTGTATTCAAGCGTGCTGTTTGTCTCGTCGATCCTGTAGTCCTGACCGATCTCATCAAGATACTGTTCGATCTCTTCTCTCTTAAGGCACAGGAGCGGGCGTATGATATTGTCCCTTTTTGCCTCCATTCCCGTAAGGCCTTTTATACCGCTGCCTCTTATGATGCGGAAGATGACCGTCTCCGCCTGATCGTTCATGTGATGGGCAACCGCGATCTTTGAATTGTCATAGAGTTTGCAGACATCGTCAAATATCTCGTATCTGATGCGGCGTCCGCATTCTTCCTCCGACTCTTTCGTTATCTTACATATAAGAGGGATATCCTTCCGGAATGATTTTAACTCCACTCCTTTTGATGCGCACAGCTTCTCCACGAACTTCTGGTCCTTATCCGCAGTCTTCTTGCGGATACCGTGGTGCACATGAACTGCTACCGTGTTAAAATCAACCTCTTTCTTGTATTCTTCCAGCATAAAGAACAGGCATACCGAATCAGCTCCCCCGGAGATCCCCTCGACGATCGTATCGCCCGGGCTGATCAGCTCGTTATCCCTGATATAGTTTATGACTTTCTCGTAGATCTTTTCCTTATCCATTGTTGAATTCCTCATGACTTAATTAAGGACGCTCGGGTCTCCTATCTACATATACCATATATTAACAAAAAAAGCACAGGAATTATTGTTCCCCGTGCTTATTTGTTGATATCCGATCTGAACAGGATCTCGTTTTCGTACAGCAGCCCCAGCTTCTCTTTTGCGATCTCCTCCACAAACTTATCTGTCTTCGTATATTTCTCGTAATCCGTAAGTTTGCGGGTACGCTCGTGCTCTTCTTCGATCTGAGCCTGCAACGTTGCTTCCTTTTTCTGGTATTCCGCCTGCTTTTCTTTCAGTTCATGACCCTTGAACAAAATGACTGCCATCAGGATCAGCACTACAAAAGTAACAAGCGTCATACCCAGCCGGTTCTCCCGCTTCTTGCGAAACGCGACTCTTCTGGCCATAACATACTCCCCTTATCAATAACGTTTCCGAACGGACCTCCCCTTGGCCTGTTCGGTTATGCTTGTTAACATAATATATTATATATAAGAGGAACTGCCTTGTCAAATACTATATGTTGTGGCATTAAGGTTACATAAAATTATTATGAGTTACAGGACCTTGTACATTTCCTTCGCTTCATCTTTTTTGACGGTCTCTTTTACCGAGAGCACTTCAACCTTGAGCGGATTGTTACCGAACATGATCTCAAGTACATCCCCTTCTTTGACCTGCGCAGAAGCTTTGGCCGGCCTGCCGTTGATCGTAACCCTGGCCGCATCACACGCCTCATTGGCGATAGTCCTTCTCTTTATGATCCTTGAAACCTTAAGATATTTATCGAGCCTCATATAAAACCTCTTTCAGCATTCTCCCTGTGAGAATGTCTTCAGAAAAAAAGGACCACGGAATCAACCGTAGTCCTCTTTTTATAGTAATCGTCTTAATTATTTCTTGTTTACAAGATCCTTAAGAGCCTTACCAGCTTTGAACTTAGGAGCCTTAGAAGCTGCGATCTTCATTTCCTTACCTGTCTGAGGATTTCTACCTGTTCTAGCTGCTCTCTTGGAAACTTCGAATGTACCAAAGCCAACTAACTGAACCTT
>JAILRJ010000045.1:0-3491 GCA_024698285.1 Lachnospiraceae bacterium
GACCTTGTTCTGGGCCATCATCTCCTCAAGCTTCTTCTTGGCATCCATCACCTTATAGACAATAAACCCGATGATGGCGAGGATCACCGCGACTATGATAAGTATCTTCCTGAGCCTCTTCTGCTTATCTTTCCTGAACTCGTTAACGGATACTTCTTTATCTTTCTTTTTTTTCGTTTTTCCCTTTTTCTTTACAGGCTTTTCTTCCTGCTCCTCGGGGGTATTTACATCCTTTATCTCATCGGAAATATCCACGATATCGTTATCATTGTCGTTTCCCAATCTCTCATCCTCCAATAAGCGACAAAACAATAATAGACCCTGTACGGGTGCGCATAAACACACCACAATATATTGTACTACAATGAAGATGCCCGTACAATATCTGTTTTTAAATAATTTCGCATGAAATCGGGCTCTTATGGTATAATACCGGTGTCATGAAGAAGAGATTCGGGATCAATGTTACGAAATGGTGCAAATTGCACGAATGCGAAGTTCAAGAGCAGATAAACGGCGCTCACACAGCCGACGAGCTTCAGACGATTCTGTCCGAACACGAGAAGAAGCTTTCATGGCTCATGCATGAGCGCCTTATTCATCTCATAGTTATGGTTATGATCGGTGTGGTCATGTTATTTTCCATGGCCTTCATTCTGTTCATGCCGGATTCTATGCCGGCATCCGTTCCGATGTTCGTTATCTCTTTCGTCCTGACGTGCTTCTACGTGAAGCACTACTTCTTCCTCGAGAACACCGTTCAGCGCTGGTATATGATCGACGAAGACATAACGGCAAAGATCAAAGATCTCTAGAACGTGACCGTCTCGGGAGCAGAAGTGAACGATGAAAACGTTGCTGTTGCATCTTTCAGATAGAACACTTCCGTATTTCCGTCATCCGCGGAATACATTCCCTGAAGAGAAGGATATGCATCAAGCATCGACTGACGTGCTTCACGTCTGTCATCTTCAACGAGTGTAGCCGCTACTCTGAGCCATGTTCCGTCCTTGAACGCACATATCTCGGCCTTGGGGTTTGCGTGGATCTGCTTTGACACATCCTTTACCTTACCGGTCTGGATATAAAGCTTTCCCTCAAACAGGTGGACCGTCCCGAATGGCCTTACTCTGGGCTGATCTTTGTCAACGGTTGCAAGATAGTAAACCTCTGCATCTTTTAAAAATTCAAGTACTTTTTCCATATTTACCTCCGTTCCGGTATTGATTTACCTACTTACCTTGCATTATAATGGGTGATGATAAAAGGAGCAACAGTTTTATGGTTTCTACAAAAGGAAGATATGCCCTAAGGTTCATGATCGACCTTGCGGCGCAAAAAAGTGACGAATTCATCCCGCTCAAAGACATTGCCGAGAGACAGGACATTTCCAAAAAGTATCTTGAGATAATCGTAAAGGATCTTGTAAAAGGCGGCCTCATTGAAGGTGCGAGCGGCAAACACGGCGGCTACCGACTCAAGAAGAGTGCCGACAAAGTATCCGTAAGCGAAGTGTTAAAGCTTATGGAAGGATCCATTGCACCGGTCGCCTGCCTTGCAGACGGTGCCGAGAAATGTCCCAAACGCCGCAAATGCAAGACTGTCGGAATGTGGGAAGAACTGTATAAACTGGAAAGTGATTTCTTCGAGAAGCGCAAGATCAGCGATCTCGTAGACGCCTGATCGATCACTTATCCTCTTCGTATGTAAAGGTCTGCAGGAATTTCTGCAGCCTTTCTGTTTTCGGGTGTTCGAAGAATTCCTTCGGTTCACCCTCTTCCACGATCTTTCCTCCGTCAATGAACACCATACGGTCCGCAGCGGCTCTTGCGAACTGCATCTCATGCGTGACAATGATCATGGTCCTGCCCTCTTTGGCTAGAGCAAGTACTACATCAAGAACTTCCTTGACCATCTCGGGATCGAGCGCCGCAGTAACCTCATCAAAGAGAAGTATCTCCGGATGCATGATAAGAGCTCGAACTATCGCAACCCTCTGCTTCTGTCCACCCGACAGCTGTCTCGGATAATTGTCCTTCTTTGACAACAGTCCCACTCTTTCAAGAAGCTCCAGTGCCTCCTTTTCGGCGTCGGCTTTTGATCTCTTTTTAACCTTTATGGGAGCAAGCGTGATGTTCTGAAGTATCGTAAGATGCGGGAACAGATCGTAACTCTGGAACACCATACCGATCTTCTCCCTTATCGTGCTTATGTCTTTCCTGTTTTTGCTGATATTCTCGTCGTCGAGCAGTATCTCGCCCTCCTGTATGTCCTCAAGGGCATTGAGACAGCGCAGGAACGTACTCTTACCGCACCCGCTCGGGCCCACTATAACAACGACCTCGCCTTTTTTGACCGTCAGGCTCAGATTCTCGAACACGACTATATCGTCAAATCTCTTTGTTATGCCTTTTACTTTTAAGATCTCATCCATATCAGTTCTCCCATTTCTTTTCCAGGTATCCGGCTAACATGCTTATAGGCCAGCATGCCAGGAAATACAGCAGGAATACGGTTGCGAACACGCCGAAAGCCGCGCCCGGTGATGATTTTCTGTTTGCCTCTATTATCTGCTGTCCGACCTTTAACACCTCGACGATACCGATCATCATGATAAGGCTCGTCGTCTTGATCATCCTCGTGATAAGATTGATGGACAGCGGGATCATTCTTCTTATTATCTGCGGAACGATCACGTATCTGTATGTCTGGACGGTGGTCATTCCGAGAGATGCGCTTCCTTCATATTGTATGGCAGGGATTCCGGCAAGTGCGCCGCGGACAAGATCCGCCATCTCGGCCGTGCCCCAGAACGAGAACACTATTAAGCTCGCCGCTTCAGCGGACATATTGATTCCGAGCGCCTTTGTCGTCCCGAAATACACTATGAAGAGAAGTACCAGCTGAGGCATTATCCGGACGATCTCAAGGTAAACCCTGAAAATTGCAGTAACAGCGCGATTTTTGAGTGCGACAAGCACTCCGATCACGACTCCGAGCACAATGCTGATCGCAACGGATATCAGGCTTATCTTCAGTGCGACACCGAGTCCCTCAAGGAGCCGCATCATGTTATTTCCTTTTAACAGAACTTCAAATCCCATGTCTTACGCTCCAAACGACCCGAGTCTTGCCCGTTTTTCGAGCCAGCTTCCGATGATCGATACCGGAAGCAACATTACAATATAGAATATGACGAGCATAAAAAGTGCCTCAGTCGTATCGTAATACAACCCGATCAGATCCTTTGCCGTAAACATAAGATCCATCAGACTGATAGCCGAGAAAACGCTCGTCTCTTTCAGCAGGAATATCACATTCGCAACTATCGCGGGAACGCTTAGTGACAGCGCTTCGGGAAAGATCACGGACGTAAACATCTGCCTTTTGACCATTCCGAGCGCCATGGCGCTTTCCGTCTGCGAGACGGGTATCGCCTCCAGCCCGCTTCTGAAGCCCTCAGCCATGTAGCTTCCTCCGAGAAGCCCCAG